>DAIDJT010000116.1 GCA_027451265.1 Bacteroidales bacterium
CATAACGGCCAGATGAGACACAGGCAGCGGCTGAACCACGTACTCCCTGCCCTCTGCATCAGCCAGGTATCTGAGAATGCCCTTGTAGACTGCCCGGCTGACATGAAACCGGAACCTTGGATCAAAACCGTAACGCTGGTCGGCCAGGTTCTGATGCGAGAGAAGCTCAAGAAGCATTGCGGGGACATCAGGCTTGCGAGCCTCATAGTATGATTTATCCCACATGGCCCGGCGGGTCCAGTCAGGATTGAAAAGAGCCCTGATATCTCCGGTCACCTGGGTCTGAACAATATCTGTAAGATCCCTGCTTGCCAGCCTGCTGGTGCCATCAGGGAACCTGCCGCCGTTTGTTATTGTGGAGTAGATGCCCAGGGTGCCTATCACTGAATCACCCGGAGTAACCCCGGCATCAGTATGGAAAGCCAGTGAAAGGTCAACGGGTATGCCCATTCCTCCGATTGCGGATGTGTCAGGCTTTCGCACCAGGTAATTGACCCACTCAGCCCTTGACATATAATCATCATTGTAATCATTTTTGCCCCTGTTAGGGCTGTAAACAACCGAATCTGGCATACCTGCATACTGGAGCCAATACCTCGCTCCCTCAAGGAACCTCGGCTTGCCACTGAGCTTCCAGTTGTACTCACCGGCTGCAGACGCTGAGTCTGCAGTTGCCTGCTGGCTGCCTGCGTTGAGTGACCACTGGTTTGATATCATTGATTCAGCGGGCCTGCGGGCAACATTGCCCATGCCGCCGCCGAAACGCACCGCATCGATCAACGCGGTTGAACCATCCAAACCTGAAACGGTCACTGATCCTTTCAAGGTATCAGCACCAGCTTCAAAGAAAAACGATCCGAGCCACAGCCATGTTCCGCCTCCAAGCGACTGATCAACAATGTATTCGCTTACCCCGCCGGTATGATTTACTCTGATACCTGCCTTACCCCTGTAACCAGGTAACCGGGGGTAGGATATTGTCACACCGTACCATCCCCTCTCCGGTATCGCGGGAACAAAAAGTGCTGAGCCGCCCCTGATCTTAAGTGAGGTGCCTGACATGAACGGATTGTCACCCGTAAACAGGGTATCCTTTAAGAGAAATCCCTTCCCTGCAGTTTCCGGCTCTCCGGGAATTTGTAATACAAGCCTCGAATCACCCGTGGAGCGATCGTTGTCAACAATGACTTCATTCACCTGTATATCTCTTTCACGGGGAAGAAAGACAACTGCACCCGCATTTTCAAGCATGGGAGTAAGATATGGTTGAACATATGCCATAACTGACAGATCCTCAACACTGCCGAAAAGCTTCGCCCGTTGCCATTCCCACCTGTCAAGGGGCATGTCAAAATAGTATCCGTGGCTGTGCCAGATGGCAAGATATCGCCCGTCAAGGCCCTTTGCAGGAGATACGGCATTGACTCTGCTTATAAGCCTTGGAGATTCAGCGGATGCAGTTTTGACACGTCCGGCATCGGCCGGTAAATCATTTCTGAAATAATTCGGAATCAGGCTCTCCAGCCTGGACCCGTTCGTATAAATATTAATTGTATGCCCTTCAAACTTCTTTCCAAGGGCGGTTCTGACCGAGTTTTCAAGTATGGAATATGACTCTTCCCTTACAGGATTATATGAGGCCGTGACCGGGAACCATATGTCTATCTCCTTCTTTTTCTCATCAACCCTCAGAGAATCAATCTTAAGCTTATCAGGAAGGGTCCACCCGGTGACGGGACTCACCCAGTGGCGGAGCCTTGATTCTGCCATCCTGGCGACACGGCCTGCCTTCTGTCCGGCAACTGGCTGACCGGCAGTCATCGCCAGTATCATAAACAACAGTAAATGAATGGGATGTGATATTCGCATTTCCGGATAGATTTTGCTTAATATAGTAATAATGACTCAAAAATAGAAAGTTTTTTAGGATATGTCATACATCTGACAAAAAACTGATTATTCGATTTAAATAATTACATTTGTTATTACTTAACGGTTACGGATTCGGCATAAATCTTTACTGGTTCCCGTAATTCGCTGATTATGTGTTAAATAGCCTATTCCATACACAGATGATACTGATTGCAGACAGTGGCTCTACAAAGACCGAATGGAGAGAGGTGAGTGAAGGAGTTGCAGGGAGGTCATACATCTCTACCGGAATAAATCCGTTTTTTGTGACCGGAGAAGAGATGCTCCGTCTTTTTGGCAAGGAGTTGCCGGAGCTGAAGGGTGCGGATGTCAGCCGGATATTCTTTTACGGCACCGGCGTAAGCAATGCTTCAAAGGCGGAGATAGTCAGGGGCGCACTGACCTCATATTTCGGAACAGACAAGCTGTTCATCGGAAGTGACCTGCTCGGCGCTGCAAGGTCGTTATGCCAGAAGGAGCCAGGCATTGCCTGTATAATAGGCACCGGTTCCAACTCGTGCTATTACAATGGCAATGAGATTGTAGCCAATGTCTCGCCACTTGGATATATCCTGGGTGATGAGGGCGGAGGTGCCGTGATAGGGAGAAAACTTGTTGCCGGGGTTCTTAAGAAACAATTGCCCGGAATAGTTATAGAGAACTTTTTCCGGGCATATCCATACACACCGGCCGAGATCCTTGACAAAGTATACAACATGCCCTTCCCGAACAGGTTCCTTGGGCAGTTCACAAGGTTCATCTCCGATAACATCCATGTGCCCGAGCTTCAGGCAATGATCACTTCCAGCTTCGATGAGTTCATTGTCCGCAATGTGCTTTCATACCCCGAGGCACACAGGTACCCGATTCATTTTACCGGAAGCATTGCATACCATTTCAGGCCGTTTCTTGAAGAGCTGATCCTGAAACACAGGCTCCAGCCGGGGTTGTTTACCCTTACTCCAATGGAGAACCTGGTGAAATTCCATATTCAGAATCCACATATTGAATAAAATGAGCAGACAGGCGGAAATAAAGCAGGACCTGAGCATCACCGAGTCACCGTCAAACTTTGAGGATCTTGACAAGATGACGGTCAATGAGTTGCTTACAAATATCAACCATGAGGATGCAAAGGTTCATGAAGCTGTAAGGAAGGCCATCCCGGAAATAGAGAAACTGGTCAACCAGATTCATACCAGGATGCAGAAGGGTGGCCGTCTCTTTTACCTCGGTGCAGGCACCAGCGGCAGGCTCGGGGTGCTTGATGCCTCAGAGATACCTCCCACCTTCGGGGTTGACAACAAGGTGGTCATAGGACTTATCGCCGGAGGCGAAACGGCCCTGCGCAAGGCAGTGGAATCTGCTGAGGATGATCCCACTAAGGCTTGGAGCGAACTGGAAATATTCAATATCAATACCAAGGACTCTGTCATCGGGATTGCTGCCTCGGGAACGACCCCGTACGTGATAGGAGGCCTTCAGATAGCGCGGGAAAACGGGATACTCACCGGATGCATCACCTGTAACCCGAAAGGACCCATTGTGGATGTGGCCGAGTATCCGGTGGTTGTGGTTGTGGGGCCTGAATTCGTTACCGGAAGCACAAGGTTGAAAGCAGGTACCGCACAGAAAATGGTGCTGAACATGATCTCAACCACCCTGATGATCAAGCTTGGAAGGGTCAAGGGAAACAAGATGGTCAACATGCAGCTGACCAACAAAAAGCTTATAGAACGGGGAACCAGGATGATAGTGGAGGAGCTCAATATCCAGAGAGAAGCGGCACGTATTCTCCTGATGGAGCAGGGATCAGTGAAAAAAGCACTGGAATTTTACAGGGAAAATTATAGATAAAATGACAAATGATGTCTTCAGTAAAATCGGTTCGGGACTGACTCTCAGCCAGAAGATTGAGAGACGTATCGAAGAAGGAATAAGACAGAAGAAGCTGTTACCAGGCTCCAAGCTGCCAACCGAGAAGGAACTGTGCGCCCAGTTTGCCGTCAGCCGTACCGCCCTGAGGGAGGCCCTCAGGCGACTAAGCGCACGTGGCCTCATTGATATACGCAAAGGCAGCGGCATGTATATCTCGGAGCTTAAAATTGAGGATGCCATAAACTCGCTCCACCTGTTCTACGACCTGAGGTTCAACTCAGACCTTATACTGCAGATCATTGAAGTCCGCAGGCTCTTTGAACCGGAAGTGGCCCGCCTGGCAGCACGAAACCGCTCAGAGGAAGATATCCATACCCTGCAGAAGAACCAGCATGAACTGGAAAAATGCAATCCTGACAATACCCAGCTCGAGGTTGACCTCATCAACAGGTTTCACATGAACCTGTCAAAAGCCACCGGCAACCCGATAGTGATAATAAGCCTTGAGCCCGTTTACTCTCTCCTGCCCCGTATGAGAAACCTCATCTACGGCAATATTGAAGGAGAGAAGGAGTATACTATGAAGTACCAGAGTGAGCTCCTTGAAGCCCTGAAGGAGAAAGACAGCCAGAAGGCATATGAGGTCTCCGTAGTCCTGCTGGAACGCAACATGGAGATTTACAAGAAGTACTTCAAAACCAACTGATCCACCTGTCAGCCTCCTTAATGCCAAGCAGGATCATACTTGCATCTGTCCTCCTCACCCTGGCCTGCACCGGGGCTTTGTCACAGGAGCCGGACAGTTCATTTATCGGCATTCACCAGGCTGAGAGCGAATATTATTCCCGGATAGCCGGCACCCTTGAGCCCCCGTCAACATCATCGCCGGAAAGGCCGGTGATGCTCAAGAGCAGGACAGCGGGTGAACCGGCATTCAAGGTTTACGGCTGGCACCCCTACTGGGCAAGTGATACCGCATATCTCCACTATGATTATTCTGTGCTTACCCATATAGCATATTTCAGCTATGAGGTAGACACTGAAACAGGCTTTTACACTACACTCCGCGGATGGGAGTCAACTCCCGTCATAAGTTTCGCGCACCAGCGCGGGGTTAAAGTGATGCTGACTGTGACCAACTTCGGCACCGACCGCAACATTGCCCTGCTCTCTGATACCGTAAAGCAGTGGAATCTCATCAACACGCTGGTCAGCCAGCTCAGGTTGCGCAACGGTGACGGCATCAATTTCGACTTTGAGAGCGTTCCTGCCTCCATGAAGGCCAACATGGTAAGCTTCTGCAGGCGTGCCGTCAGAGGCATCAAGGCTGAGCTGCCCCAGGCGGAAATCTCACTGGCAACCCCCGCCGTAAACTGGTCTGATGCGTGGGATCTGAATGCACTGGCAGACATCTGTGACTACCTGATTATGATGGGCTACAACTACTACTGGAGCGGCTCGTCAACCGCAGGACCTGTGGCGCCACTGGGCGGGGAGAATTATAATATAGACCGCAGCGTCCGGGAAGATTATCTCAATGCGGGCGTACCCCCGTCAAAACTGCTGCTTGGCATGCCCTGGTACGGCTATGACTGGCCGGTGAGCAGCAGCTTCAGAAAAGCCGGCACCACAGGAACAGGGTCATCCAGAACATACATTGCAACCATACCCATGGTTGCCCTCCACGGAAAGTCGTTTGACAATAATACAGGCGTGCCCTGGATGAGTTACCAGAGCGACTCACGGTGGAGGCAGATGTGGTTTGAAGACAGCCTCAGCCTCCTCCTGAAAACAGACTTCGCAAAAAAAATGAGCCTCGCCGGTGTTGCCATATGGGCATTGAGCTACGAGGCCGGCCGGCCTGAACTGTGGAACGGCATAAAAGCCGTGATAGCAGGCACCGTTTCTTCGGATGAGATACCACTTCGGCCCGGACCTGAGGGGAACAGAATCATCAGCATCACCCCCGGGCCTGCGCGCGATATTGCACGTGTGACATTCAGCATTGTCAGACCCGTAAGGATGACCCTCGTCATTTATGATACCTCCGGGCGACAGGTGGCCCTCATCACGGAAAGAATAGCCTCCCCGGGTACCTTTGAAGAAACCATTGAAACCGGCTCCCTTACACCCGGTATCTACCTTTGCGTGCTTACCACCCCTGAGGGCAGACATGCGGTGAAGTTCGCGGTAGCAGGCAACAATTAACAGCGATGAAAAGCACTGCTGACAGAAAAGATTAACTTTAAACATTATGAAAAATACGGTTCTGATCATGACCCTGATCATCTCACTCCAGTCACTGAACGGGCAGATGCAAAAGGCAGTTGAAAGCATAGCAGGTGAATACGGCCTGATGGGACTATCAGTTGTTGCAGTGTGTGACGGGAAAATTGCAGGCGAATGGTACACGGGTCTGAGGGACTATGACCGTAACCTGCCGGTCAATGAAAACACCAAATACCGGATCGCATCCATCTCCAAGTTCGTCATGACGACTGCAATGATGAAGCTTTGTGATCAGAAAAAGCTTGACCTTGACGCTGATGCCGGTGAATACCTTGGATTCAGGCTAAGAAATCCCAATCACCCTGACACCCCCGTTACGGTAAGGATGCTGCTGCTTCATACCGGATCACTTAATGAGGGCTCAGGGTATGATTCATTCCTGATGGCTACCTATAACAATGTGGGCAACCCGCCTTCATTCAGTGAGCTTTTCGTTCCGGGCGGGAAATACTACACTGATGACATGTGGAGGAAAGAAGCCCCGGGAGAATATTACACCTACTGCAATGCCAATTTCGGCCTGGCCGGAACAATCATAGAGAGGATAACGGGACAGCGTTTCGAGGAGTATATCCAGCAGACGCTCTTTATCCCGCTGGGCATCAGCGGGTCATACATCCCGGAGGGTGTGACTGACATAAACAACCTGGCAGTCATCTACGGCACCGGGGATGGTAAGTGGGTGCCAGGAACAGATAACTTCAAAGGGGTCATGTCTGCACCGCGCGACTTTTCGGGATATGTCACGGGAACAAACGGTGCCGTGTTCTCCCCCCAGGGAGGGCTGCGGATCTCAGCCGCAGAACTGGCACGCATTATGATACTGCACATGAACAACGGTAAATACAACGGGCAGCGTATCGTGTCAAAAAAGAGCATAAAGCTGATGCACAGGGCACAGTTTATCTGCAACGGCGCCAACAGTGATGATGAGGGGGTGCGCACAGGCAACCGCGGCCTGAGCGTCCAGATACTGCCCGAATCAGCCTCCGGCAGCATCCTCCCGAAAGGTTCTCATTTCCTGGGTCACTCAGGATCAGCTTACGGGCTTGTTTCGGACTTCTACTTCGATCCGAAGGGAAAATATGGCTTCATTTTTATAACAAATGGCCTGAGCAATGCTCCGGTGAAGGGCCCTTCGGGCTCATTCTATAACTTCGAGGAGGCACTTATCAGGGCCCTGCGTGAAAACTCTTCACTGCCTTGTAAATAAACCTAGGAATTACTGAATGAAATATTTAGCTTTCGGTTTATTGACCGAACGTCAGTGAATTGTAAAATCAGATGGCAATGAACACTTCTGCTTATTCACTACCCCGCCTAAGATACATAATATTAATGATTTGCCTGATCATTGTCACATCCTGTTCATCCCCCCGAAAACTTCTGAACAGCAACAGTGGAGACCGGATCTTTTTCGGCAACAAGGGCGGTTTCACAAATGTGAGTACCGATTTCGTTCTTTTTGAAAACGGAAGTATTTGCAGGCTGAAAAGTGACAATGTGATAAAGACAGGCAAGATCACCAGGGATGAGGTACGGGAGATTGAAACATCCCTTGAAAAAATGAACTTCATGTCAATTAAGACAAATGAACCCGGGAACATGACATATTATGTAAGTGTTATCCGGGGTGACTCTCAGAATGCGGTGCATTGGTCAGACCATGACCGGAATCCTCAGCTCAGGGAGCTTTATGTCAGATTGATGGACCTGGTAAGGAATAAATAATGAGCAAATACCTGATCTTACTGCTTCTGGTTTTCCCGGGGCTTGCAGCCACCGGGCAGGCCAATAAATTCAAAGTAAAAGAAAAGAAGAGCGGCACACCGGTAATAGATCTCCCGGTTGCACACCTTCAGCCACTCTCGGTGGGCAGAATACCTGCCACTTCAGGGACTCCTCATATCCGGACCATTGCTCAGCCTGTGTTATC
>DAIDJT010000117.1 GCA_027451265.1 Bacteroidales bacterium
GTCCAGTTATAGGATGTAGCTGTTGCAACTTCCGCCACAGTATAAACCTGTCCTGTGCTGCCCGAGCATTGGGTTGCTGCTCCTGCACTGAATACAGGTGTTGCAGGCAGGGAGGTCATCGTTATAACGGCGTTGCCGGCCATGGCGGTTGTTCCACCGAAATTTGTACCGGAAACAGTATAGGTTCCAGCGGTCTGGTTACCGAATGAGATTGCACTTCCTGTGCCTGAGACTGTTGTCACCAGTTCTGACCCTCCACGGTAGAGAGAATAAGTCACTCCGGTTTCCGAACCGTTTAGTCCGACGGGGAGGCCTCCGGCAGATTCACAGTAGTTTCCACCTCCCGTAACAGTGAACTGCTGGGGAGCTACGTTTAGCACGGGATTTCCCACCACCGTCGCATTTGCTCCGGGAGTGACGGTCAGATTTGAAACAGTTGAACCATCAGATACCGAGATCCGGGTTGCATAAAGCGGACTGACATCACCGCTTGATGTAAAGACGAAGTTCGGGGCAGTGCCCGACACAAAGTTCACAGTGCTTGTAAGTATGAAGTGTGTAATCAGAGTTCCGGGACTTGCCAGGGAGATTAAAGTACACTGGGCAAGTGGTGTATATGCCATATTACCTCCAAGCAGTATAAGTGTCTGGCCAGTATAAGCCGCATTGGTCTCAATAGCAGGTGATTGCAAAATAAGCTGGTTTGGCCCCAGGCCTGAACCAGTGTTGCTGATTGTTGCTGAAATCGTTCCTACTCCATAGATTGCGGAATTGAACAGTATGCCAAACTGCTCGGTGCTGAGGTAAAAATCGTTAAGCGGATCAGTATCCAGGAGGTAGACATCGAACTCTATTATATTGGGTGCAGTCTGCTGAATGTTCCTTACTGTCAACTGAAAATCTTCCGGACCTGCATATGCGTTCCTGCCAGAAAGCAGAAACAGCGGAATACCCAGCAGCACGATCCAGTTTCTGATTTTGCGTTTCATAACCACTTTGAATTTGTTTTTTTCGCTAGTTCTTCTTGTTGAAAATTCCCCGTATGAGACTTGTTTCCTGAAATTCAGGATCCGAACGGTCAGGGATGAATTGTCCTGACATACCTGCTTGCATTATTGACCATTATAGAATAGTCCCCGGTATCCACAGAGCCATTGCCGTCGATATCGGTGTATATATATCCCCGGATATACCGGGTGGCATCATTTACAACCGGTGTATAATCTCCTGTGTCAACGGAGCCATCCTGGCTGGCGTCTCCACCGAATATAAGGTAGCGGCTGTCAGCTGACAGCTTCAGGTTTCCGCCGTAAACATCAGAAGGAAGCGCGAATGAACAGCTTATAATGCTGCCTGCAAAGGAAACAGGAAGCGCCGTTGTGGTGGCAATGCTGTTGCGGTGCCTGACTGTAACGTAATATGAACCACCGTGGACAGCCGGTATGTTTATTTCTGCTGTGCCGGAAGTGCTGAGTGGCACATCCGGAAGTGACCAAACAATGGTTGAATAAATGGTCGCGTCATGGAGTTCAACGGTAATGTGATCGGCTACACCCGTTGCATACTGCGGTGATGACTCATTTCTGGCCTGCCTCATGGTTCCGGCCCCGGAATAAAGCCCCTCAAGAATCACAGAACTGAGATGCAGGGTTTTAGCCGCAACAGCCAGCTCCAGTGATGAGGGGCTCCCTTCCCCGCAACTGTTTATACCGATTACACTTAAACGACCTGCAGTAGCGTCAGCTGAAAAATCAACCGTCACGTTTGCGGTGCCGTTTCCGTGAATTGTGACACCGGTCCCGGTGTAACTCCAGCTATATGACACAGCTCCGGTAACCGGAGAAACGGAATAGGGAACACCGGCTGATCCCGGAGTAAACGTTGCTGATCCGGTTATGGGGCCTGCCGCCTCAGGTAACCGGGTAACATTCAGTTCCTTGCTCCTTGCGGGTGTACTTGGTCCACATGCATTAACGGCATAAACCCTGATTGTGCCTGTTGCCGGTGCTGCCGGGCCAATATTCACTGTGATGGAAAGTGTGCCCTGCCCTGAAGCAATCTCAACCCCGGCAGGGACCTCCCACAGGTAGGTGGTGGCATTTGTGACCGGGGCAATGCTGTAAATCACACCGGTAGCATTGACACATTGCGATTCGTCGCCATTCACCAGGCCCGGCCTTGACGGTACAGCCGAATAAACCGTTACTGTTGTTGATGCCGAAGCAGTATTACCGCCGGCATCGGTAATTTGCACCGTAAATATTTCACCGTTTACGGCGCCCGTGACAACAGGACTCTGCAGGTTTCTGTCATTGAATACAGCAGCACCTGAAGAGCTCCAAAGCCAGGTGACTGCACTTCCGCCCGTCTCATAGAGAGTGACGGTTCCACCGGTACAGATTGGTCCCGAGTTTGATGCTGAGGCTACCTGGGCATTGAGGTAATAAACATCAAGCATTAGCATCAGAATGATAAGGGAAATGATTGGAGCCAGCCGTCCGGGCATGGCTTTCCGTTTCAGGCACTTTGCCTCTTCCATTTCAGTGTCCGTTTTCAGGGTTATTGAAAAGCGTTAATAATCCGAAGGCCCTGTTTCCCCCCCCGGACAGGGCATGACTGGAAGAATTGAAGTTGCAGAAAGATATCTAGAGATCAGACAATATGCAATTGATAGATTGATAGTTGAACATTCAGGAAGATGGGGCTATGGCACACTCCCGTTCCGTCAGTCACACTGACATCTCCTCCCCGGTATGCCGGAAAAAACAAAGCCCGGCTTGCAGTTAAAGGCCGGGCAAAATCAGTTACAACCACTAAAAACAACAAAACCTGCTGCTTTGTCAGCAGTCAGTCCAGTGGATAAAAAAATATGCTCAGCCTATAAAACAGCTCTAAAATTAATAATAAAGGAATTCACCTGCTTTTTTATTTGACCAAATGGGGGGATGGTTAGACAAAAAGGAACCTGCCATAGATTAATAATTCAGGCATCCTCCCGGCACATCAGCCTTATCGTCAATTTTTCATTTTTTAATCAACAGGGGTTGCATTTTCAATTCCCAGATGCTATTTTTAGCATCACCTGTAGCGGGAATGAGCCCGCGGCTGTAAAGTGTTTATAAACATATCATTAAAGCCATGACAAAAGGACTCGTAACAAAGAAGGACAAAAAGAAAGAGCCAACCAAGAGCCTGAAGGAGAAGCGCAAGGAGAAAAAGGAAAAAAAGAGCGCAAAATAAAGCCTTAAACTGCTTTTGCCTGATCCGCAACCGGATAAGGCAAAAGCAGCTCTGCCAGCAACTTCTCGCAACTATTACGGCTGCCCTCCGTGGTAATGCCGGTTGTATTGTTGTGTTTTTTCCAGCCGCGGCACAATAATCGCCTTAATACACGGGTTGATTAAATACATTTTTCTTAACTTCATGCCCCGGCCTATTTTTATCCGCAGGAACCCGATGAAAAAAAAGAGCAATAAATCACCGCTCCCATGGAACTCCGTGAGCGTGCTCATTTTCACTGCAGCAGTTCTGACAGCCATAATCATAATCTATGCCGCTGAGCAAAAGCAAAGACTCCTGCGCGAGGCAGTCACCGAAATGGTTGCAGTGGCCAACCTCAAATCAGAACAGGTGTCGGAATGGAAAAAAGAGAGACTCAATGATGCAACCCTGATACATGAAAACGTCACGCTGGTTGAACACATTGACGCCATGTTCATCAAAGACAACTCCGTCCGCGAAAAATCAAGGCTCATTCAGCTCCTTACAACCCTCATTGAAAGCTATGATTTCAGGGGAGCTGTCCTCCTGGATGCCGGAGGCGAACCGGGAATAGCCGTTCCCCCCGAAGAAGCGGTGATGGGAAACTACCTCAGGGGAAATGTCACCAAAGCTATTTCCAACCCGGTAATATCATTATCGGATTTCCACACTGCCAGTGTAGTTAATTACCTGCATCTTGACCTGCTCATCCCGATGAAGATGCCCTATGAAGGCGACACTGTCCTCGCCGGGGTGCTGGTACTCAGGATCGATCCTGAGAAGGAACTGTTCCCGATGCTCTCCACCTGGCCAACACCTGGAAGCACCTCTGAGTGCATCCTGTTCCGGTTTGAGGGTGACTCAGTAATTTATCTCAACGGCTCACACCTGGCAGGATATGACAGACCGGTAACCTTCGCAGCAGGCCCGATGGAGCTGAGCGCCATGAACCCCGCCACAGATTCAAAGGAGACAAGTGTCTACAGTGACTACACGGGCACCCAGGTAGTCGCTTCAGTCAAAAAAGTTCCCGGCACCGACTGGTACCTGGTCGCCAAGAAGGAGACCTCGGAGATCCTTGCCAGATTCATGCGCGAGATAACAATGCTGTGGATGATCATGGGGATAGTCTACCTGGCACTTGCCAGCATGGCCTGGCTTATCATAAAATCGACCCGGGCCCGGTACCTCCGTGAAAGACAACAGGAAGAACTGAACCGGCAGGCCATCATGAAGCACTTCGACTTCGTGATGAAACACGGAAGTGATATAATTCTGCTGATTGACAGCGACCTTAACATCGTTGAAGTGAATGAACGTGCGGTCGCCACCTATGGGTATCCCCGGGAAAAGCTCATCGGGATGAATGTTTCCGAAATCCGTGTTCCCAACGAAGTACCCCTGCTGGCAGATCATGTCAGAAACCTCCAGGATACAGGCTCATCATACATCGAAACAGTTCACCTCCGGAGCGACGGAACCTCTTTCCCCATAGAGATAAGCGCCTACACCGTTGAAGTAGAGGGAAAACGGTTCTTCCAGAGCATCGGCCGTGACATCACTGACCGTAAACGGACCGAGGAGGAGATGCGCGAGAGTAACAAAAAGCTCAGCACAATCATCAACAACCTCCGCGGAGTGGTCTTCCGCTGCAACAATGACCAGAACTGGACAATGCAGTATATCAGCGACGGCATATACGAACTCGCCGGATACCTGCCCAATGAGTTCATTAACAATAAAATAAGAACCTACGGTTCGATAATTGACCCGGATGATGTGAAGATGGTCTGGAATGAGATCCATAATGCACTGGAGACCGGCTACCTGTATACCATAGAATACAGGATAATCACCTCTTCCGGAAACAGGAAATGGGTCTGGGAACGCGGACGAGGTTATTATGAAGGCGACAGGCTTGTGGCACTGGAAGGATTCATCTCCGATATTACTGAAAGGAAGCGGATAGAAGAAGAACTCATCAGGGCAAAGGAAAAAGCCGAACAGAGCGACAGGCTGAAGACGGCATTCCTGCATAACATATCACACGAGATCCGGACTCCCATGAATGCCATCGTCGGATTTACCACGCTGCTCGACTCACCGGACACTACGGATGAATCACGCCGGCAATACATAGATATTATTTACCAGTCGAGCAACCAGCTCCTTTCTATCATTACCGATATCGTCGACATCTCCAATATCGAAACGGGCCTTGTGAAGATCAGCCGCTCCACAATCAACATGAATCAGCTGATCAGGAGCCTTTACGAACAATACCGGATGAGAGCCCAGCAGCAGAACCTGGTTCTTAACTTCACAACTCACCTTGATGACGGTGAAGCCCAGGTGGTGACAGACGAAACAAAAGTCATCCAGATCTTCTCGAACCTGCTCAACAATGCCCTGAGATTCACCAGGAAGGGAAGGATCGAGCTGGGGTATGTGGTGAGAGGTGAGATGGTTGAGTTCTTTGTTTCAGATACCGGCATCGGGATAGCCCCCGAGCACCAGCAGAAGATCTTTGAGAGGTTCTTCCAGGTGGAAGGGCCAAGCTCGAAGCAGTACAGCGGTACCGGCCTGGGTCTGAGTATCTCCAAGGCATACGCCGAACTCCTGGGAGGTTCGATATGGGTAATTTCAACTCCCGGTACGGGATCACTGTTCTGTTTCTCAATTCCCTTTGCCAGGCCGCAGGAACAACCCGCACAGGCGAGGAAATCATCACGCAAATAACAGGCATGCATTCCGCCGTGAGAGCATTCCGGGAAAGGAGTACTTTACGCTGGTGACCTGACTGCAGGACGGGGTGAGAGCATTCCGGGAAAGGAATATTTTACCCAGGCGACCTGACTGCAGGTCGCCGTGATTCAGAAACCGGCAATGGAAACCATCCGGTTTATTTCCGGTCTTCTTCTTTCCTGATCTCTATACCCAGCTCATCAAGCTGTTCCTGCTTGATTGTGGCAGGGGTGTCAATCATCACATCACGCGCCTGGTTGTTTTTCGGGAAGGCGATATAGTCGCGGATTGTATCCGAGCCGCCCATTATAGCGGTCCACCTGTCAAACCCGAATGCGATCCCGCCATGCGGCGGGGCGCCAAAGCGGAAAGCATTCAGCAGGAAGCCGAACTGCTTCTGTGCCTCTTCCCCGGTAAAACCAAGGGTGCGGAACATAAGCGACTGTGTTTCCGGATCATGGATACGTATTGAACCCCCTCCTATCTCGGTGCCGTTGATGACAAGGTCATAGGCATTGGCATGCACCCGCCACGGATCACTCTCCATATATTGAATGTCTTCCGGCTTCGGGGCGGTAAAGGGGTGGTGCTTGGCGTAAAAGCGCTGTGTCTCGTCGTCCCACTCCAGCAGCGGGAAATCGACCACCCACAGCGGTTTATAGACTGAGCTGTCGCGAAGGCCCATCCGCCTGCCCATCTCAAGGCGCAGTTCACCGAGGGCGATGAGTGTCTTCTCCCGTGGCCCGGCCATCATCAGGATTAGATCACCGGCATCGGAACCTGTCATCAGGGCGATGTTGGCAAGGTCATCAGCGCTGTAGTACTTGTCAGCAGAAGATTTGACAGAGCCGTCTGCCTCAACCCTGGCCCATACGAGACCTTTCCCGCCTATCTGAGGCCGCTTCACGAACTCCGTCAGTTCATCAATCTGTTTGCGAGACCATCCCGCACAGCCGGGAGCGGAAATGGCACCCGCATATGCGGCCAGCTCAAATGGCGGGAAATTACGTCCCTTTACATTTTCAGTGATCTCGGTTATAGGCATGTCAAACCTGATGTCAGGCTTGTCAGAGCCGTAACGGCTCATGGCCTCATCATAGGATATGCGCGGGAACAGCCCCTCAAACTCAATCCCTTTTATTTCCCGGAACAGATGCCGCGCCAACCCCTCAAACATGTTCAGGATATCATCCTGATGGATGAATGACATCTCGCAGTCTATCTGCGTGAATTCCGGCTGGCGGTCAGCACGCAGGTCCTCGTCGCGGAAACACTTCACTATCTGGAAGTACCTGTCAAACCCGGCTACCATCAGCAACTGCTTGAATGTCTGCGGGCTCTGGGGCAGGGCATAAAACTCCCCGTGGTGCAGCCTCGACGGCACCACAAAATCGCGCGCTCCTTCAGGAGTTGACTTTATCAGCACCGGCGTCTCCACCTCGATGAATCCATGGCCGTCAAGATATTTGCGCACCTCCCGGGCCATTTTGTGTCTCAGAATTATATTGGAGCGTACATTATTCCGGCGAAGATCAAGGTACCTGTATTTCATCCGCAGTTCATCACCGCCGTCGGTGTTTTCCTCGATGGTAAACGGCGGTGTATCAGAGGTATTCAGCACATCAACCGTTTCAGCGATGATTTCAATCTCGCCGGTTGGAATCTTCATGTTCTTGTTGCTTCGCTCTGCGACGGTGCCTTCAGCCCTGATCACAAACTCCCGGCCAAGCTTGCGAGCCTTCATGCATAGATCTGGGTCAGTCTCCATATTGAAGACCAGCTGGGTGATGCCGTACCTGTCTCGCAGGTCAATAAACGTCATGCCCCCCAGGTCCCTCGAGCGCTGCACCCATCCGGCCAGCGTTACCTTTTCTCCACTGTTGCCAAGCGACAGCTCTCCGCAAGTGTGTGTCCTGTACATTTTCTGTCTGTTTTCAATATTGTGGCAAAGATAACAATTTGGATAATAATTATTATTCTTTACTCAGCCAAAAGTCTTAAGGG
>DAIDJT010000118.1 GCA_027451265.1 Bacteroidales bacterium
AGCCACCGGATCAAAATGATAATCAAAGCCAGGCATATAACTTTCTTTGTCAGGTTCTTCAGTTTTTATTCACGGACCGGACTGAACCGGCATTTCAGTGATGTCAGGTTTGACTGTAACGTAAATACTGCAGGCCGGCCTGTCCTGCTCCTTGGCAACCACTTCAGCTGGTGGGACGGGTTCATTGCCTATCGTCTCAATGACCTCTTCCTGCACAAGAAATTTCATATCATGATGCTTGAAGAGCAGCTTGAAAAGAGACTGTTTCTCAATAAAGCAGGGGCCTATTCAATTAAGCGTGGTTCGCGCTCGGTGCTCGATTCTCTCACCTACACCTCCGGACTGTTGCATGAGGTTGAAAACATGGTCGTGGTCTACCCGCAGGGCACGATCACATCCGTACACCGGAGGCCGGTAAGATTCGAAAAGGGTACAGAGAGAATCATTGCGGGAGCCTCGGACAAGCTTATGATACTCTTTTATGCAGCGTTGCCCGACTGGTTCTCGGAAAAGAAACCGGAACTTTTTGTCAGGGTGATTGAGTATTCAGCCAGGGAAAGATCAATCACTGACCTGGAAGAGACATACAATATGTTTCTTGAAGAGTGCATTGTCAAGCAGATGCCTTTATGATACTTACAATAGCCGGGAGCCTTGTTCTCTTCCTGACATTCCTTCGATCAGCGGTAGCGCTGGTGAATATGCTCTCCAGACCATATCTTCCGCTTACAGCCAGTGACAGGCATCGGCTGCCATCGCTCTCCGTTCTGATCCCGGTAAGAAATGAGGAGAATAATATAGGTACATTGCTTGGCAGCCTTGCATCACTTCCTTACGAAAGGGTTGAGGTCATTGTGTATGATGACGGATCAACCGACAGCACCGCTGAGGTTGTTTCAGCCTGTGCCAGGGTTGATGCGAGGATCAGATATCTCAGGGGAGATGACCTCCCGGCGGGATGGACTGGAAAAAACCATGCCTGTCACAGGCTTGCCGCCGAAGCGGCGAACGAATACCTCCTTTTCCTTGACGCTGATGTAACGGTGGGAGAAGACCTGCTCAGGAGAGCGGTCTCATACGCGGCCAGGCACAGGCTGGCGCTGCTGTCGATGTTTCCTCGCCAGAAAATGAGGAGCCGGGGCGAAAAGATTGTCGTCCCCTTCATGTTCAGGATACTGTTGTCATTATTGCCCCTTTTCCTGATCCGCCGGTGCAGATGGAGCTCCTTCTCTGCTGCCAACGGCCAGATGATGCTGTTTCACGGTGAAACATACAGACGGTACAGGTTTCATGAAAGGGTGCATGACAGGATGGCGGAGGACATCGAGATAATGAGGCTGGTGAAAAAAAGTCGCCTCCGGGGCGACACCCTTGTAGGCCGGAAGGAGATTGAATGCCGGATGTACAGGGGTTACATGCAAGGTGTCAACGGGTTCTCTAGAAACATTCTCACCATGTTTGGAAACAGCATGGCCTTCTTACTGTTGTATGCCGTCACAGGTCTTGCCGGGTGGATCATACTGCTCTTCCTGCCCTTGCATTTTATGGCAGCCTACTTGCTGATGGTGGTTCTTCTGAACGCCATGGTTGCAGTTACCAGCAGGCAGAGGATCAGTGAAAACCTTATCTGGCTGCTGCCGGGTATCGCAGCTTTTTACCATATTGCATTCCTGGCCATTTTGCGAAGCACTGGCAATACTTTTGAATGGAAGGGACGAAAAATAAGATGAAGCACAAAGCTATAGCATTGATGCTGATGTTGCTGACCTTGCCGGCGGTATTTGGTGCTGCCGCGGAAGACTGCAGCAGTTGCACGATATACAAAGGGTATATCACCGGTAATATGGAGTTGTGGAAGAAAGGGATGCAGGAGCTGCAGGAACAGTTCCGGCGTGACCCCAAAGCCTGCACCCTGTACACTCTTGCGGAGGCAAGGTATGGATACATAGGTTACCTGCTGGGGAAAAATGAGAAAGATCTTGCCAGGCTGCAGATAGAAGTATTTGGCGAAGAAATTGAACAACTTGCCACGTTCCCCGGATACAGGGCTGAGACGGAGGCCTTCAGGGTGGCCCTGCTGGGCTTCAGGATGGGGCTTAATCCCGCACGGGCGATGACCCTCGGCCCCAAGGCACTGAAACAGCTCGAGACGGCTATGCAGGTTGGGACAAACTCTGCCGTTGTCTGGATTGAAAAGGCAAACTCCGAGGCTCACATGCCATCCTTTGCGGGCGGATCACGAGAAAAATCAGCAGCCTCCTTCCGGGAGGCACTGAGGCTCTTCGAGGCAGGCGGCAGCGTCGCACCCTGTAACTGGAGGTACCTCAACACAATGGTGCTTCTGGGTCAGTTGCTTGATAAAATGGGTGACTACCAGGGATCACGAGAGGCCTACCTGAGAGCCCTGAAGAGGGAGCCTGACTTCCAGTGGGTACGTGATGAGCTTCTGCCGGAAGCTGAGGGAAAACTTAAATGACCACATGACAGGAAAGAAAGCTCTCATAGTAGGGGCCGGACTTGGCGGGCTGGCGACGGCCCTGCGGCTAAGGCGGAGGGGTTACGAGGTGGAGATGGTGGAGATGTACAGGCAGGCCGGGGGAAGGCTCAACCAGCTGACATCCGGAGGCTTCACCTTTGACATGGCCCCCACCTTCTTCAGCATGAGCTACCACTTCAACGAGTTCGTCAGGGATGCCGGAATAGAGATGCCATTCCGGTTCGTGCAGATAGACCCATTGTACCGGGTGAACTTTCGCGGCAGCAACAGGTGGTACACCATATACCGTGACCTGGACAGGCTTGCTCACCAGTTTGAGGATATCGAACCGGGCTTCAGGGATCGCATGGAAAGGTTCCTGGCCTCGTCCGGGGTCCTGTTTGATGACATCGAAAAGGGTGTCCTGGCCAAAAACTTCAGGTCGCTGCCTGACTTCATGATGCAGATGACGAAACTGCCGGTGAAGCATGTCCCGAAGGTGATGCGCTCGGTATGGAGCGAGATGAGCCGGTATTTTACATCCTACGAGGTAAGGGTGATCTTCTCACTTGTTTCGTTCTTCCTCGGGGCCACCCCGTTTGACACTCCCGCCGTTTATACCATCCTGAGTTACACTGAGATGGTGCATGACGGCTACCACAACGTGGAGGGCGGAATGTACCGTATTGTGGAAGGGTTGCTTCGCGAAGCGGAAAAAGCAGGGATAAAGATAAATTACAACGTAACCATCAAGGATTTCGACGGTTCGGGCATAAGGAACAGGGCATTCATTGATACTGACGGCAGGCGCTGGGAGGGAGACATCTTTGTGGTCAATGCCGACGCAGCCATGTTCCGCGGAAGGGTGTTCCGCCGCCCGGCATTTACTGACGGGAAACTTGACCGGATGCAGTGGACACTTGCACCTTTTACGATGTACCTTGGTGTAAAAGGAAAGATGGATAACATCCACCACCATAACTATTTCCTTGGTGATGGCGACTATGAACCCTATTCCAAGGGGATTTTCCGTAACAAGGTATCACTTGAGAAGCCTTATTATTACGTTAACGCCAACGCCATCTTCAACCCTCAGAGCGCACCCGCGGGATGCGAGAACCTGTTTATCCTCGTCCCGGTGCCTGACCTGAGGTTCAAGCCTGACTGGAGTGACAGGGAGCGCATTGCCGATGCAGTGATAAAAGATCTTTCGGCCCGCACGGGCCATAACATTGAGGCCAACCTCATGACACGCGTGGTGCTTGATCCGGTCGACTGGCAGAACATGTTCGGCCTCTGGCGTGGCAGCGGGCTGGGACTGGGGCACAAGATGACGCAGGTGGGCGGATTCAGGCCATCCAACAGGGACGAGGTATTTTCAAACGTCTGGTATACAGGCGCTTCGACTGTTCCCGGAACCGGTCTTCCGATGGTGATTATCAGCTCGAAACTAACCGTACAGAGAATAGAAAATGAAGCCGGCTCTTTATGACACCATTTCACTGAGGTGCAGCAGGGTGGTCACCACCGGTTACAGCACCTCCTTCTCACTGGGAATCCGTACCCTTTCCGTAAGGCACCGCCCTGCGATTTACGCGATTTACGGTTTCGTCAGGCTGGCTGACGAGATAGTTGACACTTTCTTCGGCCACAGGCAGCGGGAGATGCTTGACCGGTTCCGGCAGGATACTTCGGAGGCAATCTCCGAAGGGGTAAGTTCCAACCCGGTGCTGCACTCATTCCAGTGGGCGGTCAATACCTATAACATTGATATGGAGTTCATTGAGGCATTCCTCTACAGCATGGAGATGGACCTCGGGCAGAAGAACCATGACCGCAACAGCTATAATCAGTATATATACGGCTCCGCCGAAGCGGTGGGGCTGATGTGCCTGAGAGTCTTCTGCCATGGCGATCCGCAGACATTTGACAGGCTCCGCGAGCCGGCACGCAGGCTGGGCTCAGCCTTTCAGAAGGTGAATTTCCTGAGGGACATACGCAGTGATTTTGTTGACCGTGAGAGAGTTTATTTTCCTGGCGTCGATTTCAACAAATTCACGGTAGCTGAAAAGATGCAGATTGAGGAAGACATTGCTGCTGATTTCAGCGCAGCACTGGAAGGCATCAGGGGCCTGGGCCGGGGTAGCCGCCGGGGCGTTTACCTTGCTTATTCCTATTACCTGGCACTCTTTGCAAAGATCAGGAAAACACCTCCGGAGGCTGTTATCGGCCGGCGCTTCAGGATATCCAACGCCAGGAAACTGTGGCTGCTGATCAAGGTGATTATTAAGGACCTGACAGGACTGATTTAATTAATGCACTGGGCGATGAAAACAAAGGCGGCAGTGCTGGGAGCGGGTATAGGTGGAATGGCTGCGGCAATAAGACTGGCCGTGAAGGGCTATGACACCCACCTTTTTGAAAAGAACGGCGTGACCGGTGGCAAGATCGGAGAACTTCGGCTTGCCGGCTGCAGGTTTGATACCGGCCCCTCGCTGTTCACACTTCCCGACCTGGTTGATGAATTGTTCACCCTGGCAGGAGAGGACCCCCGCCAGCATTTCAGATATTTGCCACTGGAATCATCATGCAGGTATTTCTGGGACGACGGCACGATGCTCAACGCCTGGACTGACAGGCAACGGTTTGCGGCTGAGGCTGAAAGAGTCACCGGCGAGCCTCGCGAAAACATTATCGGCTTCCTGGATGAGTGCGCGGAACTGTATGACCTGACTGCAGGTATTTTTATTTTTTCGCCCTTTTATCAGCTTGAAAATTTCAGGAAACCGGAGTCGCTCAACGTGGCCCGTAACTTCAGGAAGCTGAATGCATTCTCGACCATGCATGGCGTAATCAGCAGGCGGTTCAGAAGCCCGAAACTGGTCCAGCTCTTTGACCGCTACGCAACGTATAACGGTTCAAGTCCATACAGGGCTCCCGGGACTCTGAACGTGATTGCCCACCTGGAACACAATACGGGTGCCTGGTTCCCGGAGAAGGGGATGAGGGAAATCGCTGACGCTCTTGAACGGCTGGCAGTCAGGTGCGGCGTTACAATACATATGGGAGAGGAGATTATCTCGGTGATTAAGGAGGGAAAAACTGTCACAGGAGTTGAGACTTCATCGGGAGTTATGCCTTTCGGGGTGGTTGTAACAGACATTGATGTAATACCGTTTTACCGCAAGCTGCTGAAGGAGGAAATCCCTGCAAAAAGACAGGAGAGGCAGGAGCGAAGCACCTCAGCGCTCATATTCTACTGGGCAATGAACCGGAGATTTGAGGAACTGGACCTGCACAATATCTTTTTCTCATCGGATTATCCGGGTGAGTTTCGCGCGTTGCGAAAGGGAGAGGTCACCGCTGACCCCACTGTCTACCTGTTTGCATCATCGAGGGTGGTGCCAGCGGATGCGCCGGAGGGTAAGGACAACTGGTTCGTCATGATCAATGTGCCATACGACAGGGGGCAGGACTGGAAGCAGATTGTCATCACGGCGCGGGCAGACATACAAAAGAAGCTGGGCAAGAGGCTGGGCTGTAATATCGGGGAGGCCATCGAGGCCGAACAGGTGCTTGATCCGCCGATGATTGAGAGACTGACGGCCTCACACCGCGGTGCCCTGTACGGCAGCAGTTCCAACAGCCGGTTCGCTGCATTCAGGCGTCACCCGAACGTGAGAAACGGGTACGGGAACCTGTGGTTTGCAGGCGGGTCAGTCCACCCCGGCGGGGGAATACCCCTATGCCTCGCATCTGCGAAGATTGCATGTGACATGATACCTCCTGCCGGATGACCCTGCCGCGGCCACGAATACAGAAATCGACCGGGATCCTGGTGTGGGTTTACGGTGTAGGCCTTCTGGGCATGCTGCTGCCATTCAGTCGCGGAATTTTTACTTCCATAACCCCGCTGAACCTGCTATTCGCCGCAACATTCCTGTTCTGGGGCAGGTGGCCGGCAAGACAGGTCATAATTTCTGGGACAATAGTAGCTGTCATCTCCTTTTTTGTTGAAGCAGCCGGGGTAAATACAGGGCTGATCTTCGGAGTCTATGCCTACGGCCACACCCTCGGCCCGAAGCTGCTGAACACTCCTTTAATAATAGGACTTAACTGGTTCATTCTCATTTACTGTACCAACACTGTAAGCCGGCAGATATGGAACCGTATTGCAGGCGAAAGGAGCTTAAGGCATTCATCACTGGAGAAATCGGTGTTTGTCATTTTTTCCGGCTCACTCTTTATGGTTCTGTATGACATTTTTCTGGAACCGGCAGCTATGAGGCTTGACATGTGGTCATGGGAGGGTGGGGTGATTCCCCTGAGGAATTACCTTGCGTGGTTCTTCTTTTCACTGGTGTTTCACACCTGTGTCAGATTCACCGGAGAGGAGGAGATAAACAGGAGGGCTATGCCGCTCTTCGTGGTTCAGCTGGGATTCTTTGCAGTGATAGATATTTTCTATTTGCTTGCAGCCTGGTTCTCATGATTTGAGAGGATCCTCACAAAGTGGTTTTCGAGGTGGCGTCTCATTCCCTCGCGGAACTCGTCGGGGGTACCTTTCTTCAGCAGCGCCACCAGTTCCTTGTGTGATTTGTATTTCTTCCGTTTGCCCTTCACTTTTATGAGCCCGATATTATAGACATACTGGAAAGCGGGTAGCAGCAGGTTCTGAAATTCCTCCAGGGTGTTGTTGCCGGTCATCTGGTAGAGCTTGCCGTGGAATTTCACTTCATGATCAACGTCAAAAAGGATATTGTCGGAGTGGTCAGGTTCTATCTCGACTATTTCTTCGAGTTCCCTGATGTCCTTGGAGGTTTTCCGTGCAAAGATGAAGTCGGCCATGCCCACTTCAAGGGCAAGGCGCATTTCGAACACATCCATCAGCGTTTTGTTGTCAAGTATCCTGGGGATAAGAGACTTGCCCATGATTGCTGACAGATCTGGGCTCTTAATGATAGTTCCCCTGTGTTTTTTGGATTCTATCAGGCCCATTGTCTTAAGTCTGTTAAGTGACTCCCTGATGACAGTGCGGCTTACTCCCATAATAGTGGCAAGTTCTGTCTCCTTTGGTATTGAATCACCGGGTTTAAGCTCCTTGAGGAGGAACACCTCTATCAGGCGCATCTCGACCTTGTCGACGAGGCTGCTTGTGTCTATTGCTTTCAGTTCAAGCCTTAAGTCCTGATTATCCATTATTTATCTAATATATAATAAAGTATTACAAAAAAAGCAAAAAAAACGGAATAACGCTTGCATATAAAAATAATAATTTATTTTTGCATTGTATTATGTAGTACATAAGACAATATAATTTTAACAATTAACCCCAAAACCAACTCACTCTATGAAAAGAAAAGTCTCTTTCTTTCCAGGGCTGATGATGCTGTTGCTCTCACTATTGCTTAGCAGCAGCGCAGTCATAGCCCAGAAGTCAATCAGGGGCAAGGTGACGGATGGAACAAACGGCCAGGCACTTCCTGCTGTAAGCGTAGTAGTCCAGGGGA
>DAIDJT010000119.1 GCA_027451265.1 Bacteroidales bacterium
CCCTGCAATCTTCCACGCCTCGCGCGGCCATCGCCTGGCTCTGTTTCGCCGTCCTCACCAACGCCATCTGCGGCCCAAATCTCAACTCCTACCAGCTTCCCCCTGCGCCTCCGCCGCTGAAGCCTCCGCCGCCAAAGCCACCGAAGCCGCCGCCGCCGCCTCCTCCGCCGGAGAATCCTCCCCAGCTTCCGCCGTGAGACCGGCCTCCTCCCATCATGCTCATAAGCAGCCACATTGGAATATTGGATGAGCCGCTCTTCCTGAGGTGTTTATTATTGGAGCTCCCGGCTGAGACAATGATTATGAAAAATAAAATTATAAGGAAGATAACTACTCCGGGTATCGCTCCTGAAGGTGCGCCGCCGGCATAACCATCATAGTTGTACTCACCAGAGGCGAGAGACATCAGAACATTGGTGCCGGCATCAATACCCCCGTAGTAATCATTTTCCCTGAATCTTGGGATCATCTCCCTGTCAATTATCTCCGCAGTTGCCAGGTCAGGGATAGCTCCTTCAAGACCGGAACCCGTTGCAATGAACACCCGCCCGTCAGAGGATGGGGTCTTGGGTTTCACCAATACCAGCACCCCGTTGTTGAATTCGCCCTGCCCGATTCCCCAGTCATTGGCCACTTTAAATGCAAAGTCGGAGCGGTCATATCCCTGGAGGTCATTCACAATGAGAACCGCAATCTGGTTCGATGTGGAATCATTAAATGCGACAAGCTTGTCTTCAAGCGCCTGCACTTCCGAAGAAGAGAGCACCCCGGCAAGGTCATTAACCAGTCTGGGCGGTTCCGGGCGTGGTATCAGTGTTTGTGCTTGCAGTACAAATGCTGCCGCAAGCCAGAGCAGTGCCAACATTAAAAATCCGGTCCTCTTCATCGTCATACTCCCGTTTCATTTGTGTCGAATGAGATGTCATCAGGGAGCTCATTGACATCATCCTTCTGTCTCGGGAAGTGTTCCTTCAGCTTCTCCCCCGCCATCTTCACCCCTTCCGACAGACCTTCAGTAAACAGGCCTTCAACGAAGCGCTGTTGCATATGGTCACGTATGCTGTCCCAGAATCCGGGAGGCACGACGGCATTGATGCCTGAGTCGCCAATTATGGCAAATCTACGTTCCTTCAGTGCAAGGTATACAAGCACACCATTGCGGTGAGCCGTTTTGTGCATGCCAACCTTCTTAAATAGCCATGCCGCCTCGTCAAGAACATCTACCTTGCACGAGGTCTCAATATGCACGCGTATCTCGCCCGAGGTTGCATGCTCGGCCTCGCGGATAGCCCTGATTATAACCTCCTGCTGTTCAGGCGTAAAGAAAGTCGATGCCTTCATCATCAGGATGTCAGAACTCAACCTTAGGTGCTACATCGGTACCCTCCTGTGCCTCAAAATAAGGCCTGTCATTAAACTTCGTCAGGGATGCTATGAGGTTGTTCGGGAATTTCTTAATGAATGTGTTGTACTCGCGGGCTGCATCGTTAAAGGTATTCCTTGCCATGGAGATCCGGTTCTCTGTTCCCTCAAGCTCCACCTGCAGGTCACGGAAGTTCTGGGTGGCCTTAAGCTCCGGATACCTCTCCACCACTACCATCAGGCGCTGAAGGGCCGAGCTCACTTCGCTCTGCGCGGCCTGAAACTCCTTCAACTGCTCAGGTGTGATGTTTGACGGGTCAACAGTGACCTGGGTGGCCTTTGCCCTTGCCTCTATCACTTTAGTGAGGGTCTCCTGCTCAAAGGCGGCAGCCCCCTTGACCGTGTTTACAAAGTTGGGGATCAGGTCAGCTCTCCGCTGGTACTGTGTCTCCACATTACTCCACTCGGTAGCTACCTTCTCATTCATCGGAACAATTTTGTTGTAAATGCCAACTCCCCATGATATTAAAAGAAGAAGGGCAACAACAATTATGACAAGCACTACTAATCCGCTGATACTCTTTTTCATTTTTCTGTCTGTTTGATTTGATCTCAAAAATAAATAAAATATCGCTCGTAAAGACTCATTGAAAGGCATCTTTGCTGCAGTCCCGGTCCGGTTTTTTATATTCCGGTGCCGGCGCGAAAATAATTGTAGTAATTTTGGACAAAACATTCCAGTCATGAGAACCATTGCCATTGTTGCCGGAGGAAATTCATCCGAATACCCTGTCTCCGTCCGCAGCGCTAAGGGTGTTGAAGCAGCTCTTAAGGGGAAATATGAAACATACATCATCAACATCAAAGGCACCGACTGGTACTGGGAAGATCCAAAGGGACGCGTTTACAGGATTGACAAGAATGATTTCTCGCTTGTTACTGATGATCAGCGCATCCGTTTTGATGCTGCATTCATTGCAATACACGGTAATCCGGGTGAGAACGGACTGCTGCAGGGATACTTTGACATGACCGGACTGCCATATACGAGCTGTGATGCCTTTGTCTCTGCACTCACCTTCAACAAACAGGCGTGCAAGCTCTACCTGAATGAATACGGCATTCCCATGACCGGCGGCCTTCTCATCAGGAAAGGACAGAAATATGATGCGGTCAGCATTGTCAGGCAAACAGGTCTTCCGTGCTTTGTCAAACCCAACGCCAGCGGATCGAGCTTCGGGGTGACCAAGGTGAAGGAGACGGCCGAATTTGATGAGGCTCTGGAAAAGGCATTCGCCGAAGGGCACGAGGTACTGGTGGAGTCATTCATGAAAGGCACAGAGGTGGCGTGCGGAGTCATCAAGACAAAAAACAGGAAAATCATCATGCCTGTGACCGAGGTGGTTCCCAAAAAGGAATTTTTTGACTATGAAGCAAAGTACACTGAGGGATTGTCTGATGAGATCACACCGGCACGAATCTCCGGGGAGCTTACTAACCGAATCCAGGAGCTTTCATCGGAGATTTATGATATCCTTGGTTGCCGCGGCATCGTCAGGGTCGATTTCATAGTCACCTCCGACGGCCCTCAGTTCCTGGAGATAAACACCATCCCGGGGATGACCCCCGAAAGCATAATCCCGAGACAGGCGGCAGTTTTCGGCATCAGCCAGACAGATCTCTACTCAATGGTGATAGAGGATCTCTTCTGAGGCAGTAGGCAGTAGGCAATAGGCATTAGTGAAGCTACTGCTAATCATGCAGTTGCCTCATGCATTGTCAACACTCTCTCCTGTGCTTAATGGCTATTGCCTGCCTTCAAAGGCCTCAAACCTGTACGCGTCAATCGGCGCGCAGGTGCACACCAGGTTGCGGTCTCCGTATCCATTGTCAACCCTGCCCACCGTCGGCCAGAACTTGTTCTCGACAACCCATTTGAGCGGAAATGCGGCCTTTTCACGCGTATAAACATGCTTCCATCCGTCAGAGATGACAGCCTGGGCCGTATGCGGCGCGTTCTTCAGCACATTGTCCTCACGGTCAGCCTCACCCTTCCGAATCTCCTCAATCTCATTCCATATTGACTGCATGGCATCAATTAACCTGTCAAGCTCAGCCCTGGGCTCTGACTCGGTAGGCTCTACCATCAGGGTGCCGTGAACCGGGAAAGAAAGAGTCGGCGCATGGAACCCATAGTCCATCAGCCGCTTGGCTATGTCTGACTCATCCACTCCCGTATCTTTGAATCCCCGGCAGTCAAGTATCATCTCATGGGCACAGCGGCCGTTGGCGCCGGTGTACAGCACCTTGTACATGCCACCGAGCTTTGCAGAGATATAGTTGGCATTAAGGATGGCAAAGACAGTGGATTTTGTCAGTCCTTCAGCACCCAGCATCATAACATATGCATGGCTTATTGTGAGCACCTGTGCGCTGCCAAAGGGCGCTGCTGCCACAGCAGTGATGCCATGACTGCCACCCGTTTTTACTACCGGGTGGGCCGGCAAAAATTCAGCCAGCCTGGTGTTGCAGAGGATGGGGCCCATCCCCGGTCCGCCGCCGCCGTGAGGTATGGCGAAGGTTTTGTGCAGGTTGAGATGGCACACGTCCGCCCCTATATGTCCCGGGCTGGTAAGGCCAACCTGTGCGTTCATGTTTGCACCGTCCATGTAAACAAGTCCGCCATTCTCATGAACAATCTTAATCATCTCCCTGATAGCCTCCTCAAACACACCATGCGTTGATGGGTATGTAATCATTGCGGAGCTCAGGTTTTCGCGGTGCTCAGCAGCCTTCTTCCTCAGGTCATCAACGCTGATGTTGCCGTTCTCATCGCACTCCACAACAACCACCTTCATGCCGGCCATGGCTGCGCTGGCTGGATTGGTTCCATGTGCAGAAGAGGGAATAAGAGTTACATTACGATGCCCCTCGTTACGGCTTAGATGGTATTGCCTGATCACCATCAGGCCTGTATATTCACCTGCTGCCCCGGAGTTGGGCTGGAAGGAAACTGCATCAAAGCCGGTTATCTCCTTGAGTGCCTCACCCAGTTCCTCCATCAGTATGTGATAGCCCTCTGCCTGGTCGGCAGGAACGAAAGGATGGATGTTTCCGAACTCCGGCCAGCTCATGGCAAACATTGAGGCAGCCGGGTTGAGCTTCATCGTGCATGAACCCAGCGGTATCATCCCGTTGGCCAGGGAGAAGTCCTTGCGCTCCAGCATCTTGATATAACGCATCATGTCAGTTTCACTGTGGTAGCTGTTGAATGTGCGCTCCTGCAGGAAGGCCGATTTGCGGTGGAACTTCTCATCAATGCAGAAGCAGTCGCACAGTGAGGTGACCTCTTCTGCTTTCTTTCCGGCCGCTTCGGCGAAGACTGAAATTATATCATTTATCTCCTTCAGTGTGGTGACCTCGTCTGTGCTTATCACGGCACAATTGGCACACGGATACCAGAGATTGATTCCCTTCTTAAGGGCAATCTTTTCGATCATATCGGAAGTGACCCCGGTAACAGCCTGAACGCGTACCGTGTCAAAGAACTGTTCATGCTTTATTGTATAACCGAGTTTCTTCAGGGCACCGGCAAGGGTGCAGGCGGTGGAGAAGATATGACTCGCTATGCTTTTAAGCCCCTCCGGCCCGTGATACTGGGCATACATGCCTGACATCGTTGCAAGCAGTGCCTGTGCAGTGCAAATATTCGAGGTGGCCCGCTCACGCTTGATATGCTGCTCGCGTGTCTGCAGCGCCATGCGCAGCGCCTGGTTGCCCTGGGCGTCGATTGATACTCCGATAAGCCTTCCGGGCATGTTACGCTTCATTTCGTCCCTGGTGGCAAAGAAACCTGCATGAGGACCGCCGTAGCTCATCGGCAGGCCAAATCTCTGGTTTGAGCCGAAGACTATGTCAGCGCCCCATTCTCCCGGAGGAGTCAGCAGAGTCAGGCTCATCAGGTCAGCGCCCACGCCAACCAGTGCGCCGGCACCGTGTACTTTCTCAACCAGCTCGCGATAGTCACGTACCTCACCGCAGGCAGCAGGATACTGAACAACCACGCCGAACAACCGCGTATCAGGTTCAATGAGTTTATAATCAACAAACTGAATATCAATTCCAAGCGGGGCGGCACGTGTGATGAGAACATCACGTGTCTGCCTGAAGACCGAGTTGTCAACCAGGAAGAGGTTTGCCCCTGCCTTCACCTTGTCGCGTGAGCGGGCGTTGAACATCATTATCATTGCTTCGGCGGCAGCCGTTGCTTCATCAAGCAGTGACGCGTTTGCAATCTCCATAGCCGTAAGACTGGCCACCATCGTCTGGAAGTTCAGCAGCGCTTCAAGCCTCCCCTGCGAGATCTCAGCCTGGTAGGGAGTATATGATGTGTACCATGCGGGATTCTCAAGCACATTGCGGATGATGACCGGAGGAACAGCCACCCCGTAGTAACCCTGTCCGATAAATGAACGGAACTGCTTGTTGCGTTTGCCCAGGTCCCTGATGTGGGCAAGGTATTCGTACTCACTCATCGCCGGAGGCAGATTCAGAGGTCTGTCAAGCCTGATCGATGCAGGCACTGTCTGTTCAATAAGCTGTTCGGGTGATTCAACGCCGATGGCCTTGCACATCTCGGCTGCATCACTCTCGCGCGGCCCGATGTGGCGGTTTACAAAACGATCAGATGTCATATTGCGTACAGTTGGTTTTTTGTCTGAAAGGAACGAAGCGAAAATAGTATAAAGGGAAGAACAAAAAAAAGCAATTTCATCATGTTTAATTGAAAAACGGATTGTTCTCCGCCTCTTCCCTGATAGTTGTTTCAGGTCCGTGACCGGGATAGACCACAGTATCAGGAGGCAGGACAAAGAGTTTCTCCCGGATGTTTTCCATCAGTTGTTCATGATCTCCTCCCGAAAGGTCTGACCTGCCAATGCTTCCGGCAAAGAGTGCATCACCTGTAAAAACCATGCCGTCAGCCTCGGAATAAAATGCAATGCCTCCCGGTGAATGGCCTGGCACGGTTATTACCTTAAGAGTCACGCCCGCAGCGCTTATCACCTGCCCGTCAGTGAGGTATCCCTCAGGTTCCGGCGGTGGTGCCATGGAGAGTCCGAACATGAGTGCCTGTCGGGGTGCATTCTGGTAGTTGTACCTGTCGCCCTCGTGAAACCAGGGCCTCAGCCCGTACCTTTCCATCAGGAACCTGTTTCCGAAGACATGGTCGAGATGGCAGTGGGTGTCAAGCAGCATCACCGGTTTCAGTTCTCTTGCTGCAAGCATATCTTCGAGCTTCTTCTCTTCGTCTCTGCTGTAGCAGCCGCAGTCAATTATTACACACTCTTTCCCGTCGCCGGTAATGATGTAGGTATTAACCTGGATAGGCGAAAAAACCGCCCTGTATATCTTCATAACGTCATTCTCTTTCGTTACCGTTGGCTATGCCTCTGAGCAAAGGCACAAAAACAAAATATCCGTGTGTTGTAATCTCATAATCATCCTCTCCCCGCCGCACATAGAGTGTCATCACCTGCGAATCACGGTCTCCCTTCGGCACCACCAGGCGTCCGCCGGTCCGGAGCTGCCTGAGCAGCTTATCAGGCACCTCAGCGGTGGCTGCCGTGATAATGATTCCGTCATAAGGACCGTACTGTGGTTGTCCTTCATAGCCGTCACCCAGGAAAAAGTGGATCCGGTAACCCAGGTCACCGAGCATTACCTGCGCTTTGCGGTAAAGCTCCCTCTGCCGTTCAATTGTACAGACCCTCACTCCCATCTCCGCCAGTACTGCAGCCTGGTATCCTGACCCTGTTCCAACCTCCAGTACCTTATCCCTCTTCCCGACTTTCAGGAGCATTGTCTGAACAGCAACTGTATAAGGCTGGGAGATTGTCTGATTTGCTGCTATCGGGAAGGCTTTGTCCTGGTAGGCATGCCTGAGGAATGCATCATCCATGAAAAGATGGCGCGGAACCTTACCCATTGCATCAAGAACCCTTTCGTCATTGATACCCTTGGTCCGGAGCTCTTCAATCAACCTCTTCCTCTTCCCTTTCGCCTCGAAGGATTCCTCAATCATCATCGTATGAATTTGGTCTAAAAATAACAGATATCTTTGCATATCTCCCGCACAGTGTGATGAAAAAATTTGCCCGAACCGTTAGGTTATCATATGTTTTAGCCGACTTTGCCGGCTCTTCTGTAGCGTGGGGTCTTTTCTACCTGTTCCGTAAATACTTCATTGAAACGAAGTTATATGGCGAGTACTTTCATATGGAACTGGGGGTAAAGTTCTATCTTGGCATATGTCTCATCCCGCTCTTCTTCCTTTTTGTATTCGCGATGGCGGGCTTTTATTCCGACCCTCTTCGCCGTTCGCGGCTCCTTGAATCCGGCAAGTCAATTGCGGTGACACTGGCTGCAGTGGTGGTGCTCTTTTTCCTCCTCATTCTGGATGACGTCATTGGTCATTACTCAACGTATTACAGGTCATTCGGAGTGCTATTTCTCCTTGAGTTCATGCTGACCTACATCCCGAGGCTCATAATCACCTCATTTGTTTCAGG
>DAIDJT010000120.1 GCA_027451265.1 Bacteroidales bacterium
CGATCTACTCAAGATCATTATCACCAATGTGGGTGCCAAAGGCCCCTCTGACATGGGCCGGGTGATGGGTGTTGCCACGAAGGAACTGGCCGGAAAAGCGGAAGGGCGCGAGATATCGGCAAAGGTGAAACAGCTGTTGGGTTAAGAATATTCCCGTCCGGGTAATTCCCGGCCTGCTATTTCGGTGTTGCCGGGTGAAAGCTTATGCTGCAACACTATCGGAAGCGATCCGGGAGGTTACGATCCGGGAGCCGTGTCTGCCCTTTTTTCTGCCTCCATCATCTTCAGGATACGCCGGCGTCTGGCGACAAGATCGGTGAGCTCCTTGAGCATGTCGGTATTGACCCGCCTTGCCATCGGAATAACGTACTTCTCCGTCTGGTCAAGATAGTCTGATATTTTCTGTTCCGAACGTATGTCGCGGTGCAGGTCGGTGAGATTGCTTATACGGTCGGCGCATTTAAGCAGATGGGCATTGAATGAACCCTTTTCCAGGAGGCGCTGGAGATACTGCTCCTTCGTCTCGCCCTTCTTCCTTGTCACTTCAAGCACCAGTTCAACCACGTCTGCACCGTCACTGTCAATCCACCTTATTTCATCCATCTGCGTCTCCGGAAGGTCCTCAAACAGGTCGTGAAGCAGTGAAGCTTTAAGCAGTACGCTGTTGGTGAAGAATTTGTAATCAAGCAGTATGCCCAGGGTCGAAAAGCTGTGTCTGAACTGGTTCCCGCCCACATCCCTCTGCACGCTTATCAGTGCGGTGGCTTTGAGGATATAGGGCGCCAGTACAAGGTTCTTCAGTGTCTCCAGGGCAGTCATGGTCATCAGTGTGAAAGCATAAAATTACTCAATTACAGGCAACGCTTCCGGTTTTGACATCATACGAATTATAAACAGCCTGTTCACAATATTAACACCTGTGATGCAGAGATTGTTAACGTTTTAACCATGACAGCCGTGAACATAATATCCTATATTTGCATTTCTGATGAGGAAGGAGTGAAAGATGTCAGATAAAACGGCCAGGCCGGCAGGCTCCGGATTGAAACAAATGGCAAGGCTTTACAGGTTTCTGAGGCCTTACAGAGGCAGGTTTGTTCTGGGCCTAGTCTTCCTGCTTTTCTCCACCGCAGCCAGCCTGATGTTTCCCCGCCTGCTGGGCGAGATGGTTGACCAGGCAAACAGCGGAGGGGTTATGCGTGAGATCACGCGCACCGGCCTCTTCCTGCTGGCAATCCTGGTTGCACAGTCACTTTTTGCCTATACCCGCACCAGGCTCTTTGTGGTGGTGACCGAGAAGACACTGGCATCAATACGGCAGCATATCTACAACCACCTGATAAAGCTGCCCATGTCATTCTTCTCCTCACGCAGGGTGGGTGAGCTCAATAGCCGCATTTCATCGGATATCTCACTGCTGCAGGACAGCCTTACAAATACCCTGGCGGACCTGCTTTCGCAACTGCTTGTAATCACCGGGGGGATCACCCTTATGATGATCAGCTCGTTCAGGTTGACCCTGTTCACCCTGGCAATTATCCCGGCAATTTCACTGATGGCGTTTTATTCCGGGAGAGCAATCAGGCGTTATTCGAAGAAGGCTCAGGCTTTTGTGGCTGAATCAAATACAATAGTCGAGGAGACGCTTCAGGGCATACAGAATGTGAAAGCCTTTACAAATGAGGCATTCGAGAGCCGCCGTTACCGGGAAAAGACCGAGCAGGTGGCAAAGGCCGGCATAACCGGGGGCAAATACCAGGCAGCGGTCTCCTTCATTGTACTTGGGTTCTTTGTCTCCATGGCTGCAGTTATCTGGCAGGGTGCAACGCTCATTGCCAAAGGACAAATGGAGGCCGGGCAGCTTTTCACATTCGTCATCTACTCAGGCTTCATCGGCGGAAATATCGCAGGTATGGCAGGGGTCTATGCCAGGCTGCAGAAGACGATAGGGGCGTCGGAGAACCTGCTTCAGCTCCTTGACGAGAAGACCGAGGAACTGGATGCATTGTATGTGCCTGATGAATCGCACACCATGAAGGGAGAGATTACCTTTGAACGGGTCGGGTTCAGGTATCCCTCCCGGGAGGAGGTGGTTGTGCTCCGGGATGTGAGTTTCTCCGTGGCACCCGGCAGACAGGTGGCGCTGGTAGGGCCCAGCGGGGCGGGGAAATCGACCATTGCCTCCCTGCTGTTAAGGCTTTATGACCCAACGGAGGGAAGGATTCTGTTTGACGGCCGCGGGAGCGAAGGCTTCCCGCTGACGGCGCTGCGGTCACAGATGGCAGTTGTCATGCAGGATGTATTTCTCTTCGGCGGTACAATACGCGAGAACATTGCCTACGGCAGGCCTGGGGCAACAGAGGAAGAGATAACAGAGGCAGCCAGACAGGCAAACGCATGGGATTTCATCCAGTCATTTCCTGATAAGCTCGACACTGTGGTGGGAGAGAGAGGGGTTCAGCTCTCAGGAGGGCAGAGGCAGAGAATTGCAATTGCCCGTGCAGTGCTGAAGAATCCCAGGATACTGATACTTGATGAGGCCACATCGTCACTTGATTCCGAATCTGAGAGGCAGGTGCAGGAAGCTCTGGAAAAACTCATGGAAGGCCGTACTTCGCTGGTCATAGCCCACCGGCTCTCGACAGTCCGCAAGGCTGATCATATAATTGTCCTCAATGACGGGAGAATTGTTGAGCAGGGGACTCACACCGACCTGATTTCCAACGGTAACGGACTGTACAAAACACTGACCGAGTTGCAGTTCAGTACCTGATCCAAACCTGCTGACTTATCACCGTCAATGCAGGTTCTGCTTTGATGCCGGGAGTTATTACCGGATCATGACTGGTAAGTGCTGCGGCAGGTTCCCGGTGATTAGTTCCGGTGCAGGTTCCCGGTGATTAGTTTCGCTGCAGGTTCCCGGTGATCACGGATAAAGAAGCCTGAATGTCCAGCCCTCTCCGTCGCTGTTCCGGGTATAGACCAGCCTGTCATGGAGGCGGTGTTCCCTTCCCTGCCAGAACTCCATATACTCCGGTTCAAGACAATAACCGCCCCAGTCGTCCGGCCTGGGTATGGGCCTGTCCCTGTACTTCTCCTCTATATTCGCAGCGGTCCTGTCAAGCAGTTCCCTGCTCTCCAGATGCCGGCTCTGCTGTGAGGCTACGGCGCTTATCTGGCTCTCCCGCGGACGGCTCCGGAAATATGCATCCGATTCTTCCGCAGGCAGTTTCGTTACCCTTCCGCCTATGCGCACCTGACGATACAGTTCATTCCAGAAAAAGGTCATGGCTGCATGGCTGTTCTGCTTCAATTCATCGCCCTTGCGGCTTCCGTAACTGGTGAAGAAAGTGAATCCCTTCGGGCTGAAGTCGCGCAAAAGCACTATTCTTCCTGATGGCCTTCCTGCCGCATCTGCAGTGGCAAGATGTACTGCGTTGGGTTCCTTTACGTTGCGCGAGAGGGCATCCTCCATCCAGCGTCCGAACTGGACGACCGGGTCATGTGAGAAATCTGCAAGGTTTAGTCCCTCGCCATGGTACTCATTCCTGAGAAGTGTGGTCATCCTGCGGATGGAATTCATGTGATCTGTATTGTTTTTGTTACAATAAGATAAAACAACCTATTGAAGGTTATGTTTACTTTTTCGCAGCTGTTCTCATTTTAATGAAAATGTTACCTTTGTTTTGAAAAAATGAAAAATATGTCCGCAGCGCGCATTCTGCCAACATTTGCACTGATAATCGCCCTGGCTGTCCCCGCAGCCGTCAGTGCGCAGGTACCTGTTGAGGTGTCAACTGAGAAAGTGGTCTCCGGTGGAAGGGTTTACTACATGCATGAGGTTCAGAAGAACCAGACCCTCTATTCCATTGCGAAGGCCTACAGGGTGCCTGTTGATGCTCTCGCGCGTGAGAATGTCATTCCGCCCAACGGCATTCAGACCGGGCAGGTGCTGAAGGTTCCCGCCGCGGATCAGCAGGCTGCCGCCGTCACGCAGCCGCGTCCTGCCTCACAGCAGGCCCCGGCCACCGCCCAGCCCCGCACATCTGCGCAGCCTTCGCGCCCCGCGCTGGTCAGTGACGTTCCGGGCATTGCAATTTCAGGTGAGAAAATCGTTTCCGGGGGTAAGACTTTTTACATGCATGAGGTGCAGAAGGGACAGACACTGTATTCAATTGCCAGGGCATACAAGGTTACCATTCTTGACATTGACCGCGAGAACTCAATCCCTCCCGGTGGCATCCAGTCGGGCCAGGTGCTGAAGATCCCGGCCTCGTCTGCAATGACGGTCATTGAAGAACAGACACCTCCTGCTGAGCCTGCTGCTGTTCAGAACAGGAACACCGCTGCCGGGGCAGGTGCTGCAAGAGACAATACCGGGGCAGCAACAGCCGTGCCGCGCCAGGAGAATGCCCGCCAGGCGACGCAGATGCCGAGGCAGGAGACTCCCCGTCAGGAGGCACAGATGCCGCGCCAGGAGCAGCCTGCTGCAACGACAGAGGCATTAAAGCCTGCAACAGGCGGCGCCGTGGCGTCCGGAACCACTGTGACAAAGGAGAAGGCCGAGCCAAAAGGCCAGCCTGAGACCAGGAACCAGCCAGAGACAAAGACCCAGCCTGCGGCCGGATCACAGCAGCAGGCTGCTCAGCAGCAGACCCCTTCGGCGGGCAGCAGTGAGGACAAGCCCAAACCCGTTCAGGCTGAGAAGAAAAAAGTACATAAGGTACAGAAAGGTGAATCACTCGCTGACATTGCAAACAAATACGGCATTACAGTACAGGAACTCAAGCAGGCCAACAAGGGAGTCATCTTCGCAATGCCTGACATGCGGCTGGTGATACCGGAGAAGGAGAAGCAGCAACCATAGGCCCCTCCCGGTCAGGTAATTATCAATCCATTTTTTGCCAGGTTCCCCCTTTCGTGTGGAATACCAGTCGTTTTGTGATGGTTGTCTCCCTGCTCAGGAGGGTGTCATAGAGATAAATGTCTGCCTGAACATTCATTGCGCCGGTTACGCCCGTCAGGTTCCGGAACTCGAGTAAAAAGACGAGACATCCTCCATTATCATGAATGAAACGGCCCGAGACACGGCAAACGAATGTATTCAGGCTGCCGGGCAGCCCGTTGTGGCTGCCCGATATTACCTTTTCCCCGCCAGCCTGAGATGAGATCATCATATTGCCGGCCTCAGAGGTGAGTATTATGAAGATAAAAATTCCTGCAATGATATTCAGAGTCCTTTTCACAGCCTGCTTGCATTACTGGTTCCTGATGACAACAAACTCACATTTGTCGCTTTCCCACAGGGTAGATCCGACATTGAGCCTGTAGCCTCCGTCAAGGCTTTCTGCCTGGGCCCTGACAGGATTGATACAGTAGATGTTGCAGGGTTTGGGAAGGTTCATCTTCTTAGCGATGGCGCAAAGCAGGCATGAATTCCCCCTGGCTGTGAGTTTATCATCAGTCTCTTCGATATCCCATGATATGCAGCCAAACACCTCCGAGAACATTTTAAAGATTTCTGCCGGGGTGCTGATCTGCAACTGTGCCAGCTGACCCTTTGCTGCCATCCTCTGTTCTTTTTCCTTCTGGGCTTCCACTGCGTTCAGTATGCCGGCGTCAGAGTATCGTCTCACAGAATCTGCAAGTACTCCTGCATAGAAGAGCTGCAGCATCTTTAATCTTTTTTCTGTTTCCATTTTTTTATCGTTAAGTTTGTTTTGCAAAGTTGGGGCAGCCCGGGATGCTGCTCAATAGTGATCATTCATCATTTTTCATGGATATCCAGTCACTGCAAAACCGGATGAACAGGCTGCTCGACAGCCATACGCCATCACCCGAACTCACTGATTACTCCATTCTCAACTACCATATGAGACTTCTGGGGCAACTGGCCCTTGTGGAGAACAGCTCTATGACGATCTATGATATCCTTCAGAGGAAGTATGTTTTTGTCCGGAACCGGTTCCGTGAGCTGATCGACTATGATGAGAAAGCGGCTGCGGAAGAGGGATATGCCTTTTTTTTCAGGCTGATGCATCCTGATGATGTGTTGTTTGTCCTTGACACAAGCATCAGGTCGCTTGAGCACATGGCAGGGGTGCCGCACGCAGAGCGAAAGGATTACAAGACTGTATTCGAGTTCAGGTTAAGGAACAGGGAAGGAAAGTACATAAGGTTCATACAGCAGCTCGTCAACCTCGAGCTTGACCTGGCGGGGAATATGTGGCTGATTCTGATCCTGATGGATGTCAATCCCAACCAGCAGGGAGGCAAGCAGATGCTTCGAAGCACGATGAACATGAGGACCGGGAAGGTGATTCCGTTCACGGAAGAAAAGGATGAAAGGCAGTCGCAGCTTACGAAGCGTGAACTGGAGATACTCGGGCTGCTTGCAAAGGGCATGGCCAGCAAGGAGATTGCAGAGCAGCTGTTCCTTAGTGTCAACACGGTCAATAATCACCGCCAGAATATCATTGAAAAGATGGATGTGAGCAACACATCCGAGGCTCTGTCATATGCGATGAGGATAGGAATAATTTAAAGACATATATGAGATGAGTGATTTTCAGATGCTTATTGATGAGCTCGTTAAGTTCCGTGATGACAGGCAGTGGGCGCAGTTTCATAATACAAAGGACCTTGCCCTGGCGTTGTCAATAGAAGCGGCGGAGCTGAATGAGCTTTTCCTCTGGAAGCCGGTGGAGGAGTGTGAAAATGTTGACAGGAACAGGCTGAAAGAGGAGCTTGCCGATGTATTTGCATACAGCCTGCTGCTTGCCGGCAAGCATGGCTTTGACGTGAAAGAGATAGTACTGGAAAAAATCAGGAAGAACAACGAGAAATACCCTGTTGACAAGTCAAAGGGTACGGCAAGGAAGTATAATGAGTTGTAATTGCTTTTAAGCCGGAAGCCAACCTCAGTAACCATACAGGATTGAACGATGATAAAACTGTTGTTTGGTGACATTACAAAGATCTCAGTTGATGCGATAGTCAACGCGGCAAATTCGTCCCTTCTCGGCGGGGGAGGGGTTGACGGGGCAATCCACAGGGCCGGAGGCAAGGCAATCATGGATGAATGTATAAAGATCAGTGAAAGAAAGGGTGGATGCCCTGCCGGTGAGGCCGTGATAACCACGGCCGGAAAGCTGCCGGCACGGTATGTAATCCATACAGTGGGGCCGGTATGGCACGGCGGTATGAAAAATGAGGATAAGTTGCTTGCAAACGCCTATATCAACTCATTAAAGCTTGCAGTGAAGAACGGAGTAAAAACAATTGCATTTCCCAATATCAGCACCGGAGTCTACGCCTTCCCGAAGGAAAGAGCAGCGAAGATTGCAATTTCTACGGTCAGGCAGTTTCTGAAGACTGACAAATCGCTGAGTGAGGTGGTATTTGTTTGTTTTGACCGCGAGAACTTTGTGATCTATGAGAGACTGCTGAAGGTCTGAGCAGTGAGTTTACGGAAAATTGTCACAGGCAAAATTCCCATGGAATTATGCAGGAGGAAATTGAATAATTGCCACATTTGGGTTCTAATCAAAACGTGTTAACAATGCAAAGTGCCGATAGCCTGAAAAGAAGAATAGAAATGGAAGAAAGGAATGTTTCGATAAGGGAATCTTCTTCCGGACCAGCAGCGATTAAATTGGGCGACGATTCCAATTCCGGTGAAATCCTTGTTTTCACTTCCCTGTGCAATGTTTATAAGGTTCCTAAGAAGGAGATCCCCGACAAGGTACAGGCATTGCAGAAAGTTGACCTTGAGCCGGGAGAAAGGCCGGTTTATCTTACCGGAGAAAAGAGGTACAAGGGTTTTCTGATTGTGGCATTCGAAAATGGGAAAATGGGAAAGATCTCCCTGAAAAGTTTTGAAACCGAATATGCCAGGAAGAAACTAAAGGGTGCTTTCAACAAC
>DAIDJT010000121.1 GCA_027451265.1 Bacteroidales bacterium
CCTGCCCTCAGCCACAATCAAAAACTCATTCTTCTACAATCCCATTGCTGATCTTGTGCCGTCAGTCTTCCCGGTGATAGAGGGCGGAAACCTTATTGACAGTTTCAACAGGCACAAAAAGCAGGCGCCTGATGTGACCATCTGAGCGGTTTTGATATCTTTGCGGCACCTAATTTCAAGAAGCTGATGATGAACTTTGTTGAAGAGCTGAGGTGGAGGGGGATGATCCATGATATCATGCCCGGCACGGAAGAGTTCCTGCTGAAGGGAAAGACCTCGGCTTACGTCGGTTTTGACCCTACGGCAGATTCCCTGCATATAGGTCACCTGGTGGGCGTCATGATGCTGAAGCATTTCCAGAATGCGGGGCACACCCCGATAGTGCTTATCGGCGGCGCCACGGGAATGATAGGAGACCCCTCCGGCAAATCGGAAGAGCGCAACCTGCTTGATGAGCCTACTCTGCGCCATAACCAGGAGTGCCTGAAGAAACAGTTTGAGAAGTTCCTCGATTTCGATTCCGCAGCACCCACCAAGGCTGTGATGGTCAACAATTACGACTGGATGAAGGAGTTCTCCTTCCTCGGTTTCATCCGTGAGATTGGCAAGCACATCACTGTCAATTACATGATGTCAAAGGACTCCGTCAGGAAAAGGCTTGACTCCGAGACAGGCCAGGGGATGTCATTCACCGAATTCTCATACCAGCTGGTGCAGGGCACTGACTATCTCTTCCTCTATACCAACCATGGCTGCCAGCTGCAGATGGGCGGTTCCGATCAGTGGGGAAACATAGTAACTGGTACGGAGCTTATCAGGCGCAAGGCAGGCGGCGAAGCTTATGCAATGACCTGCCCGCTGATAACCAAGAGTGACGGCCAGAAGTTTGGCAAGACCGAGACTGGAAACGTCTGGCTTGACCCCTCAAGAACCACCCCGTACCAGTTCTACCAGTTCTGGCTCAATGTGGCTGACGCCGATGCCGAAAAGTTCATTAAGATATTCACAATGCTCCCGCAAAGCGAAATTAATGAGCTGGTCAGGGCACACCAGGCTGAGCCACACCTGCGACTGCTGCAGAAGCGCCTCGCCGAAGAGGTGACAGTGATGGCACACTCGCGTGAGGATTATGAAGCTGCCGTGGAGGCTTCCCAGATACTCTTCGGGAAAGGCACCACCGAACAGCTCAGGAAAATGGATGAAAATACATTCCTTGCAGTGTTTGAGGGAGTGCCGATGTTCGATGTCAGTGCTGGTCTCCTGGCTGAAGGAGTGACCCTCTCAGACCTTTGTGCGGTGCATACGAAGGTTGCAGAGTCTAAGGGTGAGTTCCGCCGCCTCATACAGGGCGGGGGAGTAAGCCTGAACAAGGGGAAGGTTGAAAATGCCGAGATCATCATTACTCCTCAGTACCTTCTTAACGGCAAATACATACTGCTGCAGAAGGGGAAGAAAAACTATTACCTCATCAGGGCGGTGTGATATGCTCCCTGAAGGAGATTAACGAAATTCACCTTAAAACCGGGTGCAATGAAAAATGAAGTAAGAGCTGAATTCAAAACAGACTCTGTTGATCTTATCAACTTTTTCATCCGGCACTTCCGGAAGTTTGTAATAGCAGGCGTTGTCGCTGCCCTGGTATCAGCCGTGATTTCGTTGCTGCTGAAGCCGCTGTATGAGTCCACTGTGATTCTCTACCCGTCATCCAACATCACCGAGGCAAGCACCCTGCTGGGCGAGACCACCTCAAGATCCGAGCTCTTCGGCGACGATGATGCCACGGAAAAGCTCATCCAGGTTATAAGCAGCGAACAGGTCAGGGATTATCTCAGGGGAAAATATGACCTCGCCCGGCACTACAATATCAAGCCCGGTGAAAAATATCCCAAAACAGTTCTTGCAGAGAAGATGGATAAATATCTCCATTGTGCCAAAACGTCATTCGGTTCTGTGGAGATACGTGTCCGCGACCGCGACAGGGAGGTCGCCTGCGCGATGGCCAATGACATGGCTGCCAGGGCAGACACAATCTTCAATAACCTGCAGCGTGACGCCGCATCCGTGATGCTTGATGAGATAAGCCGCAGTTACGGGGTACAGGACCACCTGGTGAGGCAATATGAAGACACCCTTACGGGTCTCAGCGGCGCGGCCTCCCTCAGGGTCTATTCCACCCTCGAAACTGAAAATGAGTATCTGGGACTGATGCGCGGGCGTTATCTTGAGGCTCTCGCCATGAGCCGCCAGACCCTTCCCTACACTCTCGTTGTTGATCATGCCGTGGTGGCGGAAAAGAAAGCCTGGCCGCGCCGCAGCATCATAGTTCTGGTGTCCACAGCATCCGTGCTGCTGATGCTGGCACTGGTGCTGTTCGTTGCCGAGGGATTGAAGCTGCACAATTCCGATGACAGGCAGTGAGCTGCTGATACTGATCATCCCTGCCGTGCTGGCAGTCTTGCTGCTTGCGCTCCTCTCGCTCGAGCATATACTCCTCCTGACACTTTTTCTTACACCTCTGTCACTTCAGCTCAGTTACCTGACAGGAGGTACAGGCTTCGATCTGTCAGTCCCCACCGAGCCAATACTGGCCCTTATCCTGCTGATAACCACGTTCCGGCTGTTTGCCACACGCGGATTCCCGAAAGAGTTGCTAAGGCACCCGGTGACAGTGCTTATTGGCATTTATTTGTTGTGGACCCTGGTGACAGCCCTGACATCCACCATGCCAGGCGTCTCCTTCAAAGCCCTGGCTTACCGGCTCTGGTTCACCGCAGGCTTTTATCTTGTGGCTGCCCGGCTGGCGTATGACGGGCGGTTCAGAACAAGATACGTCCTTGCCTATGCCACAGGGCTGGCGGTAGTGGTTATATACTTCATAGTCAGGGTGCAGGGGGCGGGACTCCTGAACCAGCAGTTTGCCCATTCGGCATGCTATCCCTTTTACAGGGATCACACTTCTTTTGGTGCATCATTGGCTTTCGTAATTCCCCCTCTGACGGTCATTTTCCTCGGCAGGGGAGGTCTGTGGCAAAAGGCACTCCTAGCTACCCTCCTTTTTCTTTTCCTGGCAGGATTCATTCTGTCCTACAGCCGTGCTGCATGGGTAAGCCTGATAGCTGCAACAGTCCTCGGCCTGATATTGTGGATCAGGATGCCGGTGAAGCTTCTGGGCGTTTCTGCCGCGCTTCTGACAGTTGCCATGGCACTGTCAGCCGGATGGCTCTGGCAGAAGATGGACAGCACCACGGAAGACTCCTCCACAGACCTTGGTCAGCATCTCCGCTCTGCCTCAAATATCTCAACAGACCAGTCAAACCTTGAACGTATCAACAGGTGGAATTGCGCGCTGAGGATGTTTGCTGTGAAGCCTGTCGCGGGATGGGGTCCGGGGACCTACCAGTTTCAGTATGCCCCGTTCCAGAAGGCATCGGAAAAAACGGTTATCAGCACTGACTTCGGCGACGCAGGCAATGCCCACAGCGAATACCTCGGCGCTCTCAGCGAAACCGGCTGGCCCGGGGCATTGATTTTCCTGGCCATCACCTTCAGCGCTGTAATCACCGGGATCAGAACATGGTACCGTGAAGGGAGAACAAAGACCGGTTACCTTACACTTGCGATGGTTACGGGCCTGGTTACATATGCCGTTCACGGTCTTATGAACTGCTTTCTCGATGCTGATAAGATAGCCGCACTGTGGTGGGGCTTTACAGCCCTGGTTGTTGCCATGGACCTTGAAGGGCAGGGAAAGACCACCCCGGTGGCTCACACCGGCAGACGCGGAACCCCTTCTGAAGACCCGGACGGCAAAATGAACATGTAAAAAATCAGGGAATCTCTATTGCAAGGATAGATACATCATCGAACAGCCTCTGGTTGTTGCTGCTGATGTCCAGATCCCTTATGAGAGAATCAATATTCTCAGACAACGGCTTCCGGTTGGGGAAATGTTTCACCAGGGGGGCTATTCCGTAGTCCCTCCCGGCTTCATCCTTGAGTTCTGAAAGCCCATCTGTATAACAGATAATCTTGGTAGGATTTTTAAGTGTCAGGCTGTCTGTTCTCACACATGGCATCTCATCAAGCATGCCCACTCCCACGCATGACTGCCTGAGGAGTGACGACTGCCCGGTGCGGGTATTGATAATTACCGGTGGGTTGTGTGCCGCGTTCACATATTCAAGTACCCTTGTTTCAGTGTTGTAGCGGGCGATAAAGAGGGTGATGAACCGTTCTCCGGCAGAGTTGGTGACCACCAGTGTGTTAAGTGTCCTTATCAGTTCCTCGAGGTTGGCACCGGCTGTAAAGAGTGCACGGAGGCTCGCCTGGAAATTTGACATCAGCAGCGCGGCTGACATCCCTTTTCCTGACACGTCGGCAATACAAAAACCTGCAACGTTCTCTGACAGTTGCATGAAGTCGTAGTAATCGCCGCCTACCTCATAATGAGGATAGTAGAAGCCTTTTGCCCTGATTAGATGGTCAGAAGGGAGCCTTGTATTATCCGGGATAAGCATCATCTGCATCCGGGCTGCAAGTTCCAGCTCACGCCGCAGGGCTTCCTGCCTGAGGCTCTCTCTGAAGAGCCGCTGGTTCTCAATGGCAACAACTATAATGCCGCTGATTGTCTGGATGAAGTGCATGTGTTTGATCAGGGGGCTCATCCCTTCTCCCTCCTCGTCTATATCGCCTATCAGCACATATGCGGAGGGCTCATTGTTGTGGAGGACGGGAATGATGATGTCAACCGCCCTGAAGCGTCTCTGCACCACCTCTGTCTGTATCTCCCTGAAACACAGCAGATCTCTTTCAACGTTGACTGACTCTTTCAGTGATTCGGGGAAGCCGGAATTGAGGAGCGGCTCCCACTGCTCGCCATATTTGAAAAGCAGGATTTTGCCGATACCCAGGTCTTCGCGGAGGATCGACTCGTATTTCCTGAGGAGCTCAGCAGTAGGAAGATTGGCGTTGATGGAGAGGGTAATGTCAAGCAGGGCGTCGAGCTTGAACTTCGACATCTTAAGCCTGTCTTTCGTAAGCCTGCCCTCACTCATCTCTCCGTCAGCCCTTTACTCTCTCAATGTATGAGCGGTCACGCGTGTCAATACGGATCTTGTCGCCGGTATTGACAAACAGGGGCACCATTATCGTTGATCCGGTTTCGATTGTTGCCGGCTTCAGGGTGTTGGTTGCGGTGTCACCGCGGAGGCCCGGCTCGGAATAGGTCACCTCCATCACCACGTTTACAGGAAGGTCAACCAGGAGCACGTTCTCAGTATCAGCATGAACGACAACCTCAACCACATCCCCCTCCTTGAGAAGGTCACTGTTTTCCAGCATGGACTCGGGCACGGTAATCTGCTCGAATGTCTCGACGTGCATCATATGATAGCCCATATCATCACTGTACAGGTATTGGTGAGGCCTGCGTTCCACCCTTGCCACATTGACCTTCACTCCCGAATTGAACGTATTTTCAAGCACTTTCCCGGTGGTCACGTTCTTAAGCTTCGTGCGCACAAAGGCTGGTCCCTTTCCCGGTTTTACATGCTGAAACTGAACGATGGTATAAAGATCATTGTTGTATTCTATTACCATCCCGTTTCTGAAATCTGCTGTTGTAGCCATAAAGAAATAAAAATTCTTGTTAGTTAGTCTATAAACCTGAGGGGCGCTCTAAGCCCTTCATAATTGGTCATATCCACATGAAATGACCCCACAAAGATATCAAATCGTATCTTAACCGGTAAAAAATTTTCATCGGCGGTGAACCACATGGCCATATCCTCCTCGGTTTTGAAGACCCTGCCAACCTCCGTCACCGGGTGAAAACGGTAGCATTCGATCCGGCTTCCCTTTATCCGGATGTTTTCTTTCCCCTTGTATCTCAGTATTATAGGATACAGTTCATCTGCGAACCATGTCATCATCTTATAAGTTTCACCGGGGACAAGCTCTTTCCCGGAGGCGAGATAATACTTCCTGAACCAGTAGAAGCATGAGACGATGTCAAGCAATCCTTTCGGCCCGGTGTGGTTGCCGGTGAGGTCGCTGAAGAGAAGGGTGGAGTCAATTCTTGTTTCGTGGTCAAATCCCACCTCATTGTATTTGCGGTAGCGTCCTTCCTGGATATTTCTTATTGTAAAAACCGGTAGGTCGGTTGCCGGGTCTATGTAGCTTTCATAGACGTCCCTTACCTTGTAGACCGCATCGGCAAAACCGGTGGTCTGGCCTGTCACCCTTGCGTGCCATACCGGTTTACCCTTGTACAACCCGTCCTTGATTTCGAGGGTGGCCTGGCCGCTTCCCACGATACCGTATTTTATCTGGTATGAGATCTTCTCGCCCGGGAGATATGGTTGATTCTGAGCATCAATGACCTGAATGGTCGCAGATAAGATTATCAGAACCGTGATTATTGTTTTTTTCATTCCACATTCAGTTTTGTCAGGGAAGAAGTTTTTTCGGGACGGTGGCGATGAACTCCTTGAGATAGTAGGGCTCGAAGTAGGCCACGTCCTCGAATTGCTTATTCCTCAGGGCATTTACCGATGGGATGTGCAAATATGATGCCGAGAGACTGAATCCCTCCCTGAAGAGGGCGCCGGGATGTTTTATTGTTCCCCGGCATTTGTCGGCTCCGTTCCCGAAGAAGATTACCTGGTTTTGGGAGAGCAATTCACTGAAGGAGTCCATGTCAACAATTGTTGCTGCTGTCTCCCTGACCTTTTTCCCGTCAGCTGTAAAGACAGCATTGTAAACCTCCATACGGCGGGCATCAATCATCGGGCAAAGGAGGACTCCGTCATGCAGGTCTTCAGGGTAAAGGCTTACGTAACCGCTGCACATGGCTTCCAGGGTATTTATTGCAATAATTGGTATGCCGGCGCCGTAGGCTATACCCTTTGCAGCCGAGACTCCTATCCTAAGTCCCGTATAAGATCCAGGACCCTTGCTAACGGCAACCGCATCAAGGTCTGTTGGCCTGATGCGGTTTTCTGTCATGAGCTGCTGTATAATCACGGTAAGTGCTGCGGCATGAGACTTGCCTGGCGGTGCCTCAATAACACCGTGTATTCTTTTCTCATCGCACAACGCGGCAGAACATTCGCCGGTGGCTGTCTCAATGCACAGAATCATTCAGTTCGTCAGGCGTGAAATCCTTACTTCTTTTTCTTTTCCGTGTTGAACAGAACCTCCTTTTGAACAACCTCTATCCGTGTGGAGTCAGAAAGCTTCTTGGATATGGCGCTGAAAGGCTGCACTATCACATTCTCTTCGCCGGTAAGGCCGCTCAGGATCTCTATATTGACGTTGTCCTGGATGCCGGTCTTCACATCGCGTGCAAGCGCGTATGTCCCGTCTGAAACGAACACCAGGGTGCGTATCTCATTCTTGGCTTCAGGGTCAGTGGCAGTTGTGTCAGTGCGTGTGGTGACGGCCTGGATGGGTACAGTCATTACACCGGTCTTGCTGCTTGTGTAGATATCAACTGAGGCAGACATCCCGGGCCTGAAGGGACTGGGGTTCTTTTCAGTGATGAGGTCATTGTATGATTCCTTGAGAATAAGTATCCTGACCTTGAAATTAGTCACCTGGTCAGAAGTTGTCCCGAGGGTGTTTGCCGAGTTGGCTATCTCGGTCACCACCCCTTTGAAATCGCGGTCAAGGTATGCATCCACCTCAACAATAGCTGTGTCGCCCAGCTTAACCCTGATAATGTCATTTTCATTGACTTCAACAACAACCTCCATCCGGTTCAGGTCAGCCACGCGGAGAACCTCTGTTCCGGTCATCATGTTTGCGCCCACAACCCTTTCCCCCTGTTCAACCAGGAGGCTTGAGATGGT
>DAIDJT010000122.1 GCA_027451265.1 Bacteroidales bacterium
CCATGGACGCCGGCACCCGGACCGATGTCAATGATGTGGTCAGCGCTGAGGATCATATCGCGGTCATGCTCCACAACTATCACCGAGTTTCCTGCATCGCGGAGGCTGCGCAGGGCCTCTATCAGCCTGCGATTGTCACGCTGGTGCAACCCGATGCTCGGCTCATCAAGAATATAAAGCACATTGACCAGCTTCGAGCCTATCTGCGTTGCCAGCCTGATCCGCTGGCTCTCGCCTCCGGAGAGAGTGCGGGCACCACGGTTCAGCGCCAGGTAATCAAGCCCCACGTCAAGAAGGAATCCCAGCCGTGAACGTATCTCCTTCAGTATCTCGGCGGCAATCTTCTTCTGTCGCTCCGACATGTCACCGGTGACGTTCTCCAGGTAATCCCTGAGCTCGGTAAGGTCCATCGCCGCAAGCTCACCTATGTTCTTCCCCCCGATGCGGAACCAGAGGGCTTCCTTCTTCAGCCTCGTGCCTTTGCACTCAGGGCAGACATGATACTGGACATATTGCTCTTTCCCCTTCCCCGTTCCGTTGGCCGCACGGCCGCTCATTGCCTCCATGTTGCCCACATAATTGACAACACCCTCGAAGGTCATGAAATAATTGGAAGTGACACCGAGCGGTGTGTTTGATAATTTCAGCACCTCGTCTGAGCCGAAGAATATCTTGTTCTGAACATCCTCCGGGATCTCACCCACCGGGGTGTCAACGGTAAATCCGTACTTCTCGCCGAGGGCTTCTATCATCCAGAAGATCCATATGTTGCGGTATTTGCCGAGCGGTTCTATACCTCCCTTGCGGATGCTGAGCGAGGGGTCAGGCATCATCCGGCTTATATCAACCTCTGATATCTCCCCCAGCCCGTTGCACTTCGGGCATGCGCCCTGCGGCGAATTGAACGAAAAGGTGTGCGGAGCAGGTTCATTGTATGAGATGCCGGTGACCGGACACATCAGGTGGCGACTGTAATACCTCAGGCTGCCATCATCTGCGTCAAGCAGTGCCATAATGCCGTCACCCTGGTCAAGAGCCAGCAGCACCGCATCATGCAGCCTCTTCTCAGTCACATGGCCTACCTGGAACTTGTCTATCACAAGTTCAATGAAATGCACCTTGTACCTGTCGATCTTCAACCCCTGGGTTATCTCCCTGATCTCGCCGTTTATGCGGGCATGGAGGAACCCTTTCCTCCTGAGCTGCTCGAAGAGCTCCTTGTAATGACCCTTCCTTCCCTTGATCAGTGGGGCAAGAATGAAAACCCTGTGCTGGTCAAACCTCTCTGAAATCAGATCAAGTATCTGGTCATCCGTATATTTGACCATCTTCTCACCTGACTCGTATGAGTAAGCATCGGCAGCACGCGCATAGAGCAGTCTCAGGAAGTCATATATCTCGGTGATGGTCCCCACTGTTGAACGGGGGTTCTTGTTGGTGGTCTTTTGTTCTATTGATATGACAGGGCTCAGTCCCGTAATGCGATCAACATCAGGCCTCTCCATCCCTCCGAGGAACTGGCGGGCATAAGCTGACAGCGTCTCCATGTAGCGTCGCTGTCCCTCGGCATAGATGGTGTCAAAGGCAAGTGATGACTTGCCACTGCCACTGAGCCCGGTAACAACCACCAGTTTGTTTCGCGGCAGCGTAACGCTGATATTGCGAAGGTTATGTACCCTCGCACCGTATACTCTTATCTCGTCTTTTTGTTCCGGCATTGGAAGGTACTATAAGCCGGCACTGATTCTTGCATCCTTTTCCGGCACCCTGATCGTGTATTCACGCCTTTCACTGTTGGTCAGGAACGGCTTGCGAAGCCATGGATTGAGGAATTTGAGGATCTTGTAATTGGTGTCAAACTGCCTGGCAAACTGCTCGAAGCTGGTGACTGTGGTGTCAACTTTTACCTCGCGGCAGGGAACCGGCCTGTACATCTCCCCGGGGCCAATATTGAAACCATACTTTGACGGTTCTGCCATTACAAGCTTCAGCGAAACGATCCGGAAGATGTACCTCGCCGTTTCCTCGTTGAGAAGCAGATCATAATAGTTTGTCTCCTTTTGTATATCAACCTGCTCATTCAGACCGTTCAGTCCGTTGTTGTATGATGCCGCCGCCATTGTCCAGGTGCCGTACTTTTCATATGCCTTAAGGAAGTATTTGCACGCAAAACGGGTTGATTTATCAAGGTCATACCGCTCATCAATCTCCCTGTTTATGATCATACCGGACTCCCTGCCCGTTCCTTCCATTATCTGCCAGAACCCTGTGGCACCTGCCGGCGAAATGACATTGGAAAGATCGCTCTCGGCACATGCGAGGTATTTGAAGTCGTCAGGAATGCCATACTCCTTAAGTATCTTTTCAATCTCCGGGAAATAACGGCCTGCCCTTTTAATTGTCAGCAGTGTTGAACCATGCCTGTAAGCGGTGGCATTGAGCTCCCGGTCAAGGCTTTCGCGGGTGTCAAAATACTGAAGAGGCATCGCCTCACCGGCGAAGTTTACATTCTCAGGTATGGCCCACGAAACAGCAACGGGTGTACTCTCCTCATATTCAGCCTTTTCCTGCGACTGGCTGTCAGCCGAAACAAGGAGGGTAAAAACGAAACCTGCGCTGAGCAGAAACATTATAGTGATGACGGCTTTCCCTGCAGTAATTTTCATGTTATGGCAATCTGATTTTGAAACTGCAAAAATAGCGAAAATATTGCGTCGGGGGAAGCAAAAGAAGGGCGGGAAAAAAGCCTGTCAGAATTTGAAGAAGAAGCCCGAGGAGAAGCCCACGGAATAGGGTTTGTAGAGTGAACCTGATATTTCGCTCAGTGGAGTGACATAATATCTGAATACCGGTTCCAGGTTGAAGATTACCTTCCGGGAGATGTTGTACTCCATTCCGAGGCCAACCTGGCTGCTGATGTTAAAGGAGCTCACCCCTTCGGTATGCCCTACGCGGATCAGCTCAGAGCCCTGGCCTGTATATGCTGAATTGTCAACCAGCACTCCGTAAGCCAAACCTCCTGAGAGATTCAGCCCCACTTTCCGGTCAATCAGCTTGTACCTCAGCATCACGGGCAGCTCAAGGTAACGGAATACCTGCTGAATGTCTGAACCTACCCTCGTAAGGTTGTACTTCGAGGGATCAGCCATGTTGCCCTGGATAAGAGTCCCCACCCTGTCCTTGCTGTCAGTCAGGTAAAGATCGGTATTTCCCGCCAGGATCAGCCCTGAAGCGGTCTCAACACTGTAGAGGTAACTGCTTTTAACTGCATAGTGGTTCGAGAGACCTGCGTAAACGGCTACGTCCGAGATTGTCTGACCAATTGAAGACAGTCCGATACCCGACTGAATTGACAGGCGGTCCGATATCTTGTATGCCACCGACACTCCAGTGGTATAAGCAGGTCTTGTTTTTTCGCTGTTTATAAGCTCGGCAAGCCTGGCATTCTCTCCGGAACGGGAGAATCCCATTGCCGGTGAGAGTGATGCACCTACCAGGAAGCGCTGCGCTGCCTTAACCCCGGTAAGGTCAGAAACTGAGGGCTTAAGATTCTTTGTGGCTTCATCAAACCGGCCGGCGGCAACAACATTTATCTCGTCAGTAAACAACCGGGCAGGTCTGTCAGGTACATCGTCTGTGGCAGGGATATCTGCCGAAGCAACCAGCTCTGTAGTCTCACTGACAGTGGGCGGTACCGGAATCTGACCGTCATTTCCTGAGGGCGTGGCTGTGCTGATGAGATTAATAATCTTTGCTTCAGCCGGTCTGCTTACAGGCATGGCCTTCGCAATATCAAGCATCAGATCACCCGCATCGCTGTCAAGGGTTGTCACTTCCGAAAGAAGCACAGGACTGTTGTTGTTGCGGACATACCATGTTGCAAGGAGGGTAAGAGACACCATTGCAGCCACCCCGGCGGCAATCCCTGAAATGACCCTCAGCCGGGAATGCCTCAACGGCATCGGCGGGATGCTGTCCCACACATCAGCAGGCGGAAGCACCTCAAGGTTCTTCAGTCCGTTGCGGAATACGATGTCAATATTTGGCTCCCTTTCAAACATTTACCATTCTTCTTGTGACACCCGTAAGTATCATGACTTTCTTCTGGAGGATCTCCCTGGCCCTGGAGAGATTCGATTTGCTGGTACCTTCCGAAATACCCAGCATCTCTCCTATTTCCTTGTGGGAATATCCTTCAATGGCATAAAGGTTAAAGACCATCCGGTACTTCGGGGGCAGTTCCATGATCATGTTGAGCAGATCATAGGCTTCAAGGCCCGCAAAGTCATCGGTATCAGGCGCGGCTTCCGGTTCGGTCACCTCGTCAATGTCGTCAACCCGGTTCAGGTAATACCTGTTTCGGTACCTCTCAAGCGCGGTGTTGACGATGATCCTCCTCATCCATCCTTCAAAAGAACCTTCATGGCTGAAGCGTGACAGGTTTTCAAAAATCTTGATGAAGCCCTCCTGGAGAACATCCCTCGCCTCTTCCGTATTGCCTGCATACTGAAGACATACAGCATAGAGCTTCGGTGAGTATCTCCTGTAGAGCAGCTCCTGGTCACGCCTGCTGCCGGACAAGCATCCGCCGATTATGTCCTTGTCTTTCGCCAAACCCGGTTATTAGTCGAGTTATAAAGATAAGAAATAATTTGCGGTCTTATCAATAGATTGATGTTAAAAAGGGGTCTAAGGTTGCGTTAACTGTAAAATTTACACTTTTAAGACTATGCATGAATAGACTCCTCCGTCGCTGCCATGGGCATTGTTATTATACCTTCTTACCCGTGGATGGCCTCTCCCAGGGCTGCTGCTGCCGCCTCCATGATACCTTCAGACATCGTCGGATGAGGATGGATGCTTGTCATCAGGTCATGAGCCGTGGCCCCAAGCTTCCGTGCCGTCACCAGTGACGAGATCATCTCGGTGACGTTCATCCCTATCAGGTGACCTCCTATCAGCCTGTCATCGGCAGCGTTGAACACCAGCTTGACGAACCCCTCGCGTGCGCCTGCAGCGCTCGCCTTGCCCGATGCCATGAACATGAACTTGCCGGTCTTTGTCTCAATACCGGCCGCTTTCGCAGCTTCCTCTGTCATGCCGCATGATGCCACCTCCGGGGTGGTATAGGTGCAGCCGGGAATATTGGTGTAGTCAACCGGATGAGGGTTTTGACCAGCTATTTTCTCCACACAGACGATGGCCTCAGCCGATGCCACATGCGCCAGCGCGGGACCCGGAACAACATCACCAATAGCATAAACGCCGCTTACCGAGGTCCGGTAAAATTCATCAACAACTATCCTGCCCCTTTCGGTTTTAACGCCGCTCTCCTCAAGGCCGATACCCTCTATGTTAGGCGTAATGCCAACTGCAGAAAGAACGACGTCCGCCTCCACGGTCTCTTCGCCTTTTGGGGTTTTTATTGTCACAATGCACTTTTCACCTGTGGCATCAACCTTTTCCACGGTCGAGTTTACCATGATCTTCATCTTCGCCTTTTTGAACGAACGTTCAAGTGTGCGTGAGACCTCCTCGTCCTCTATCGGCAGGACTCGCGGCATGAACTCCACAAGGGTCACCTCGGTGCCCATCGACCTGTAGAAACCTGCAAACTCACTCCCTATTGCGCCTGAGCCAACAACCACCATCGATGCAGGCAGCGATGGCAGGGTCATCGCTTCGCGGTAGCCTATTATCTTTTTGCCATCCTGCCGGAGGTTCGGCAGCTCCCTCGACCTGGCTCCTGTAGCAATGATGATATGTTTTGCACCATAAGTCTCCTTCGTCCCGTCAGCTGCCTCCACCTCCACGGCGCCGGCGCCCTTCAGCCGGCCAAACCCGCTGATAACAGGTACATTATACTTCTTGAACAGGTACTGCACACCCTTGCTCATGGCATCGGCCACCCCCCGGCTGCGCGCTATCACCGCCCCGAAATCGGGCGCCGGTGCCTCTCCGGCATTAATGCCGTAGTCGGCAGCATGCCGCGCATAATCCAGCACCTGTGCACTCTTCAGCAGCGCCTTGGTGGGAATACACCCCCAGTTCAGGCATATCCCGCCCGTCTCTGCCTTCTCCACAACAGCCACCTTCATCCCGAGCTGCGATGCCCTTACTGCAGCAACATATCCGCCGGGACCGCTACCAATAATTATAAGATCATATTCATTCATATCGTCGTCTTTTTGAGTTTTTCAATGTTGCTGCTCTTCATGAGGCTCCTCACACCGCGCGCCACCAGCCAGAACAACACCAGCACTGCAACAATTGTTGCACCTGTAGGCAGGTTGGTGAACCATGAGATAACAAATCCGGCGCTGATACCTGCAAAGCTTACCACCGTGGAGAGCACAATGATCCTCAGGTACCTGCGCGTAAAGAGCATCACAATATTAGCGGGTATTGTGAGCAGTGCAATGATCATTATCACCCCTGCCATCCTGATGTTAAGAACTATTGCCAATCCTGCCAGCCCCACCGAGACGTACCTGAAGAGGTCGACGTGCCGGGTGAAAGTGCGGGCATAGTTCTCATCAAAGGAGATGTAGAGCAGGGTCCGGTAGAAAATTGCCGTGTAGATTATCAGCACTGCTGAGATGACTCCGAGTGCAACGAGGTCTCCGTCGGTCACCGTGAGTATGCTCCCGAAAAGGTAGCTCATCAGGTTTGGCGCATAACCGGGGGTCAGGTAGATGAAGATGATCCCCACCGCCATACCCAGTGCCCATAGTATCCCGATGGCGCTGTCCTCGCGCATTTTGCCCCGCGCAGACATGTACTCCATCCCTATTGCTGATCCAAGGCCGAAGACTGCGGCACCTACCACCGGGTTTATCCCGAGGTAATAACCCAGTCCTATCCCGCCGAAGGAGGCATGCGTCACCCCCCCGCTCAGGAAAACGAGCCTCCTGGAGACGATGTAGGTCCCGGCGAGACCGGCCGTGATGCTGGCAAAAAGTGCCCCGAGCAACGACCTGAGGACAAATGAGTATTCAAAGAGGTTTTCCATCAGTCATGTTTATGGAGTACTACATGCGGCACATCGCCGTGGGTGACAAGCTGTATCGGGCATCCGTACATACGGAGATCCTCATCGGTTATCCTGCTGTGCGGGTGGTAGAATACACTGCCGCTGACGCAGGCGAATGACTTGACCCAGGCAGAGATAGTCCCAACATCATGGGAGACCATCATTATGGTCATCCGGTTGTTAAGGAGCTTGAGCTTTTCGTAAAAGTCAGCCTCGAAAGAGGCATCTACAAATGTTGCCGGCTCATCAAGCAGGAGTAGCCGCGGTGAGCCTGATACTGCCCTGGCAAGATAAACACGCTGCAACTGGCCGCCTGAAAGTTCATTAAGTGCCTGGTGAGCCATCGGCTTCAGACCCAGCTCATCCATCACTTCGGCCGCCCGTATCTTTTCATTTCGGCCCATGCGGCCCGCAGCGCCCTTGTCATGCATCATCCCCGAGAGCACCACATCCTCCACCGTTACCGGGAAGAGTGTATCGCCCTGTGCCACCTGCGGCATATAGCCTATCTGGTTCAGCCTCAGGTCTCCGTGGGTATAATTGACTCTGCCTGAGAGAGGCTTCAGCAGTCCGAGGATAACCTTGAGCAGGGTGGTCTTGCCACCGCCGTTGGGGCCTATGATGCCGATGAAATCGTTTTCCTCGACGGCCATGGAAACATCATGAAGGACGATCTTTTGCTCGTAACCTGCGGTTAATGAATCTATGGAAAATAATATGCTCATGTCAGAAGTTGCGATTTGAGATTTGAGATTTGCGAGGTGCGAGGTGCGAGGTGCGATT
>DAIDJT010000123.1 GCA_027451265.1 Bacteroidales bacterium
GTTATCATGAGGGTTACAGGTACGCACATGATTTCGAAGGTAACTTTGTACCTGACAATTACCTGCCGCAGGAGATCAGTGGTACCGTATTTTACGACCCCGGAGAAAATGCCCGTGAATCTGAAATCCGCAAGCAGATTGAAGCCAGGTGGCAAAAAATTTATAACTACAACAAGGATAGGAAATAAAATATTTAGTAAATTTAGGTCATGAAAGTCAGTGAGCTGAACATTCCGTTGTTAAAGTATACCGACAGCGGGAATTTTCTTCTTCTTGCAGGACCCTGTGTGGTGGAGTCGGAGGAGATGACCTTCCGTGTGGCTGCAGAGGTGGTGAGGATTAGCGACAGGTATCGTATACCGTTGATATTCAAATCATCATACCGCAAGGCGAACCGGTCGCGGCTTGATTCATTTTCAGGCATAGGTGACGGGAAGGCACTGGAGATTCTGGCAGCAGTAAGGGAAAAGTATTCTGTACCGGTGGTGACTGACATTCATTCTCCGGAGGAGGCCAGGCTGGCAGCTCAATTCGTGGATGTCATCCAGATACCTGCTTTTCTCTGCAGGCAGACCGACCTTCTTTTGGCTGCCGCGGCTACAGGCAAAGTGGTGAATGTCAAGAAGGGACAGTTTCTTTCAGGTGCCTCCATGCGTTTTGTGGCCGGAAAAATCAGGGAATCAGGCAATGAGAGAGTAATGCTTACGGAGAGAGGAAGCTTTTTCGGCTATAATGACCTGGTTGTGGATATGCGCAATATCCCGGTAATGAAGCAGATTGGCGCTCCGGTGATAATGGACATCACCCACTCGCTGCAGCAACCCAACCAGGAAGGCGGGGTTTCAGGCGGACAGCCTGATATGATTGAGACAATAGGCAGGTGTGCCATTGCCGCCGGCGCCGACGGAATCTTCATCGAAACACACCCCGAACCGGCCTCTGCCCTTTCTGACGGAGCCAACATGCTCAGGCTGGATATGCTTGACAGTCTTCTTAAAAAACTGACATTAATAAGAACTACAGTTAACTCATTTTAACAAACAACAAATTAAATCATTATGAAAAAATCAATGACTCTTCTGGCGGCATTCCTGGTGGTATCAGTCTGCAGTGCCCAGTCGCTCAATGAGATTGCAAACAAGTACTATGCAGCCAATGGGATCGAGAACCTTGAAAAAGCTCAGACCATGACAATGAAGGGCGTTGTCAGCCAGATGGGGATGGAAATACCCATAACCATAATGGTCAAGAAGCCAAACAAAGTCAAGGTTCTTCAGGAGTTCAACGGAATGCAGATCGTCATAGCCTTTGACGGTGAAAAGGGATTCATGGTGAATCCGCTTACCGGCGCCACAGACCCTGTGGAGGTTCCTGCCGAGCAACTTGGCAGTATCCAGGAGTACAATGTATTCAAGGATTCGTTCATGGAGGCATTCAAGGCCGGGAGGCTGAAGCTTGAGGGTGAGGAAGCAGTGGAAGGCAAACCCGCATATAAGATCACCGTCACGAGTGAATCTGGTACCACCTCGACCACATACCTCGACAAAGAGAGCTACCTGCCCGTCAAGACGTCCCAGACAGTCAGCCAGATGGGACAGGAGATGCTGGTTGAGTCATATGTCAGGGAGCGCAAAGAGTTCAACGGCGTCAAATTCGGGACCAAGATCGTCCAGTTCGTCGAAGGATCAGAGCTGGGAGGCATGACCTTTCAGACGGTTGAGTTTGACACCCCGATGGAGGATTCGATCTTCAAATTGTAATTATTGAATGGGTTCAGGCGCGACAGGTCTGAGACCTGTAACTACCTGAATCACATAATATCATGTATATTAAAAAGATGCCGCCCGGTGTGGGCGGCATCTTTTATTTCGCAGGCAGGCCTGTAAGCCGGGTTCTGTCGGGAACCGGTTCCTGCAAGAGGAGTTTGCTCCCGGTCCGTCATTTATCTTGCCCCGTCATTGCTGACGCGGTCATACGACCTACCCCCCGGCTCGGGCGAGCAGCCCTCGGACGCCGGTATACATGGTCTTTCAACCCATGAGGTGTACGGCTCCCGGTGTCGCCACCGGGACCGGTGAGCTCTTACCTCACCTTTTCACCATTTCCCCGCCCGGAGGCGCGGCTGTTGTTTTCTGTTACACTGCTATACCCTTCCGGATATCTTCCCGTTAGGAAGGATGGTGCTCTGCGTTGCCCGGACTTTCCTCCCCGACACATGTGTCGGAGCGACGGACCGGCCTGCCGGCACAAAGATAACCCTTTTATGCTGATTACTCACGGCAATCTACAGCCACTGATGCATCCTCAGCCCCTTCATATCCTGCGGAAGCATATCGCTGACAGTCAATTCACAATCTGCATCCTCCGCTGTTTTCTGATTCACAAATAAGTGATAAATATCATTAAATCTGCCGTGAAACAGCCGGAAGAATACCTTTACGCCCGTTTTAACAAACCCTACAAATCACAGACATGGATAATCAGGCCCTGGTTCTATTGTTTCTTACAGGGGCCATTTTTGTCGGACTGGTTCTGGTATTTTCCGGCATCGTGGCACCCAGGTCTTTTGCGCCTCAGAAGTTTGATCCCTATGAATGCGGTATCCCCACAAAGGGTACCACCTGGCTCCAGTTCAATGTGGGCTATTACCTCTTCGCCATTCTCTTCCTGGTATTTGACGTGGAGATAGTTTTCCTGTTTCCGTGGGCAACGGTGATGAAGGAGATGGGCATGGTGGCTTTCATTGAGATCGTGGTATTTATCCTTATTCTCGGGCTCGGGCTTGCCTATGCCTGGAAAAAACATGCACTGACATGGGAATGAAAGGTATTAAGAACGAGGAATTCAGGGACAATGAGACCCTGAAGCAGCTGCAGGATTCCGGGGTAAATGTTTTTCTCTCAACGATAGATGACGTCATCAACTGGGGCCGGCGCAACTCACTGTGGCCCCTCACTTTTGCAACCAGTTGTTGCGGTATCGAGATGATGGCCGCAGGTGCGCCGCGTCATGATTTCGCGCGCTTCGGGATGGAAGTGTACCGGGCAAGCCCCAGGCAGGCTGATGTAATTGTGATAGCCGGAACCATTACAAACAAGATGGCACCGGTGCTTAAACTGCTTTATGACCAGATGTCAGAGCCCAAATACGTTGTGGCAATGGGTGCCTGCGCCATTTCAGGAGGCCCCTTCTATCTCAACTCCTATCATGTAGTCAAGGGGGTGGAGCATATTATCCCGGTTGACGTTTTCATCCCCGGTTGCCCGCCGCGCCCCGAAGCCCTTCTTTACGGCATGATGCAGCTGCAGAGGAAGATAGGCACGGAAACGATCAAGTCACGCAGAAAACGGAGCAAGTCACACAATACCCAGCAATAATCAAGATGGAAAATTCACAGCTTGCCGCACTGGCAGCCACAATTGCCCCGGATGCACAGGTTGTCCAGGGGAAACAGTTTGTTGAGATAACCCTCCGCCCCGCTGATCTCTATGCTGTGGCAGAAAAGCTGAAGAACAACAGTGATACCGCCCTCGATATGCTTGTATCGGTAACGGGGATGGATTACGGCACGGACCTGGGTACTGTCTACCACCTCAGGTCAACGGTTCGCAACCATATGATTGTGCTCAAAACCAGGGTTTCAGACCGTGACAATCCTGAGATTGATTCGCTTTGCGCACTCTGGCCGGCAGCTGAATTCCATGAAAGAGAGGCTTATGACCTTCTGGGCATAAGGTTCCGGAACCACCCTGACCTCAGGAGACTGTTCCTTGACAGCACATGGGGTTTCCCGCTCCGAAAGGATTATAAAGACGACATAAACATTCTTGCCAGATAAATTATGGAAGAAGCAGTGAAAGCACCCGTTGCCGAGCAGGAGGAATATGTGATCAACATGGGCCCCCAGCACCCTTCGACACATGGGGTCCTGAGGCTGGTGGTCTCGCTCAGGGGCGAGATAGTCAGGAACGTGGAGCCGCATATCGGATATATCCACCGGGGTATAGAGAAGATGTGCGAGAGCATCACCTACCCCCAGATAATTCACCTGACTGACCGGATGGACTACCTCTCGGCTCACATAAACAATGAGGCAGTCTGCCTTGCCGTGGAAAAGGCCCTTGGCATTGAAGTCTCTGACCGGGTTAAATACATCAGGACGATTCTCAGCGAGCTTACGAGAATACAATCACACCAGCTCTTCTGGGCTACCTTCGGAATGGACCTGGGAGGCCTGACATGTTTCTTCTACGGCCTTCGCGACAGGGAAATGGTCCTTGACATATTCGAGGAGACCTGCGGTGGCAGGATGATTGTGAGCTACAACTGCCCGGGCGGTCTCATGAATGACATACACCCAAACTTCCAGAACAGGACAAAGGAATTCATTAAGTATTTCAGGAAGACACTTCCGGAGTATGACAGGCTCCTTACCGGGAACGTCATCTTCCAGGAGCGCCTCAGGAATATCGGCACTGTAACACGTGAGCAGGCAATCGCCTGGGGCCTGACAGGGCCCGTGGGACGGGCCTCAGGGTTTTCGTGCGACGTAAGGAAGCACAATCCCTACAGCGCATATGACAGGGTCACCTTCAATGAGATACTCTATAAAGAAGGCGACTCATTCCACCGATACAAGGTAAGGATGGACGAGATGTGGGAGTCAATGAACATCATTGAGCAGCTTATTGACAACATCCCGCCAGGAGCCTATGCGGAGAAAATGAAGCCTGTGATCAAGCTGCCCGAGGGCGAGTACTTCCAGAGTGTTGAGACGGCCAGGGGCGAGCTGGGCGTATACATCGTCAGCGACGGCAACAAGAACCCGTACAGGGTCAAGTTCAGGTCGCCCAACTTCGTTCATCTGGCGCCTCTGAACCTGATGTCAAAGGGCGCCAAGATTGCTGACCTGGTGGCCATCAACGGTTCGCTTGACCTCATTATTCCGGATATAGACAGGTAAAACAACTAAGGAGACTGCAATGAAGTTCAGTTTATACGACTTTTCATCATTCACCGCCTGGATTGACAGCAGCCTGAGGGCATCAATGTCACCCGGCTGGGCTGTGGCGGTTGAGATGATCCTTATCGGGATAGCCATTCTGATATTCTATGCCATCGTCGGGCTCTTCCTCGTTTATGCCGAGAGAAAGGTCTGCGCGCTGATGCAGAACCGTCTGGGTCCAAACCGTGTGGGTCCCGGCGGCGTCTTCCAGACCATTGCTGACCTGGTCAAGCTCCTGTTTGTTGAACTGGTGCCGATCAAGAACGCTGACAGGGCTCTTTTTAACCTGGCCCCCTTCATAGTCATCATAGCCTCATTCATGGCCATAGGCGCAATTCCCTTCGCCAAGGGTCTCCAGGCCATTGACCTGAATATAGGCGTCTTTTACCTGATTGCCATCTCATCAATGGGGGTTATCGGGGTGCTGCTGGCCGGGTGGGCAAGCAACAACAAGTACTCGCTCATAGGTGCAATGAGGAGCGGCGCACAGATTGTCAGTTACGAGCTGTCTGTGGGACTTGCACTTGTTACCATGGTGGTTCTTGCCGGGACGATGCAGCTTTCAGAAATCATTGAAGGACAGAGATGGGGCTGGTTTATTTTCAAGGGACATATCCCCGCCGTGATAGCGTTTGTCATTTATATCATTGCCGGTACTGCCGAAACCAACAGGGGTCCGTTTGACCTTGCCGAAGCCGAATCAGAGCTTACCGCAGGATACCATACCGAGTACTCCGGAATCAAGTTCGCATTCTTCTTCCTGGCGGAATACATGAATATGTTTATTGTTGCCGCAATAGCAACAACTGTATTTTTCGGAGGATGGATGCCGTTCCATGTCTACGGCTGGGACGGATTCAACGCAGTGATGGACTTCGTTCCGCCGCTGATCTGGTTCCTGGTAAAAACCTTTTTTGTCATCTTCCTGATGATGTGGCTGAAATGGACCTTCCCGAGACTCAGGATTGACCAGCTCCTGACACTTGAATGGAAATATCTTCTTCCCATAAACATATTTAACCTCCTTCTGATGGCATTCCTGGTACTTACGGGACTGCACTGGTAGGAACACTTAAAACAGTGACAGACAAACCAATGAACAGTTTCATAGAATATTTCAGGGGTATTTTCCACGGGCTCAGGTCGCTGCTGAACGGATTGAGTGTTACGGGGAAATACTTCGTCAAGCCCGGCACCACCGTTACCCAGCAGTATCCGAACAAACGGAAGGATCTGAAGATGTTTGATATGTTCAAGGGTGAGGTCATTATGCCTCACAACGGTAAAAATGAGCATAAGTGTACCGGGTGCGGGATATGCGAGATAAACTGCCCAAACGGTTCCATCGAAATCATCTCTGCAAGCATTATCAACGAGGAAGGGAAAAAGCAGAGGATCATTGACAAACACATCTACCACCTGGGAATGTGCACTTTCTGCGGCCTCTGCATCAAGGCATGCCCGTCGCAGGCAATTGAATTCGGGCAGGAATTTGAACATGCCGTTTTTGACCGCAGGAAACTTACGAAGGTGCTCAATCAGCCCGGTTCCAGAATCATGAAAGGAGTGGAATAAATGGAAGCAAAACAGATAATGTTCGCAATCTTTGCGCTGGTAATAGTTGTGTTCTCAGTCCTTACTGTTACCAGCCGGAGGATACTGCGTGCAGCGGTATCACTGCTGATGGTGCTCATTGCCACGGCAGGGCTCTATTTCATCCTTAACTACCAGTTCATGGCAGCAGTTCAGCTGACACTCTATGCCGGCGGCATCGTAGTGCTGATAATTTTCTCAATACTTCTTACCAGCCAGATCAGTCACAAATTTGAGCGGATAGAGACCAAAAAGGCTTTCTTCTCCGCACTGGCTGCCGTGGCCGGGGCAGTGGTAGTCATCACGACGATACTTAACCATTCATTCTCCGCTGACACCGCCGCAGCAGCAGAGGTTGACATGAATCTCATCGGACGCAGCCTTCTTGAGACAGGTCCTGACGGGTACGTTCTCCCGTTTGAGGTGATCTCCGTACTGCTGGTAGCAGCAATGATCGGGGCTATAGTGATTGCCAAGAAGGGCAGCCCGCACAAAGATGAACCCGCCAAATAAAACAAGATAATGATTATGAATTCAGGAATACCACTGGAGTTTTACCTCGTTCTGGCCACGGTAATGTTCTTTACCGGAATTTACGGTTTTCTTACCCGAAGGAATCTGATAACCATGCTCATGTCAGTGGAGCTTATCCTCAACTCCGTAAATATCAATTTCATGGCATTCAACAGGTTTCTCTTTCCCGGGAAACTTGAAGGTCATTTCTTCAGCCTTTTCGTCATTGCCGTAGCTGCTGCGGAAGCGGCTGTGGCAATAGCCATTATCATCAACATCTACAGGAGGTTTACTACCATAAATGTTGAAGACGTCAACCAAATGAAATACTGATAACAGTAAAGAAATGATGACTGATTTCGGATATACAACCTGGATACTTATAGTTCCCTTTGTCACATTCCTGATACTGAGCCTGTTTGGCATGAAGCTGAAAGGGCTTCCCGCCGGTCTGACAGGGACTGTTGCCCTCGGGGTAGTGACTTTCCTCTCCTACTTTACAGCAATCGCCTATTTCACCGGAGGGGGCATCTCGGACGGAAGCTTTCAGAAGATAGTGGCTGCAAACACCGTCTGGCTTAACCTTTCAGACCATCTCCATATTGATATGGGTGTTTTGCTTGACCCCATTTCTGTTATGATGCTCGTGGTGATCAGCACCGT
>DAIDJT010000124.1 GCA_027451265.1 Bacteroidales bacterium
AAAGATAGATATTGCGGTAGGGGTAATCAGTTGAGCTGCGCAGTGACAGCCGGATATCATAAGTTCTGAGAGTATCATCAATGGGGCAGGTGTATTTTGCCGGGTCAAACATGCTCCATTTCCCCTTATCCAGCTTATAGTTTTCCGAGTACTGAATGCTCCGGTCGCATGCCATTGCAGCAATCGCCAGCAGCAGTGCGGCTGCGATGATTTTAATTCTGCTTCCTCTCATTTCTCCTGTGATATGGTCTGTTTTTGCCCCTCCCTTCACGCGGACGGCTCTTTGTTTCGAACCTGTCAAGCCCGCTGTTCTGCAGCAGCAGGTCATTGCCTCTTTCCATACGGTTGTTGGTGGGCCCTGCCAGCAGGCTGTCGGGCTTGATGCCTTTCCTGTTGAGCTGAATGATCTCGCGTACCCTTGCCACCGGTACTGCCGTCATGTTGGCGGCAATGCGCGGGTCAGTTGAATACCAGTAAACGCCGGTGTGCACTTCCATTTTCATGAAGTAGGCCGTTCCTGCTGCCAGCTCAAGGGGTACTTCCCTTGAGGGGAATTCCTTCTGGGCATCAATGTAGCAGTCGAGCTCATAGTTCAGGCAGCACTTAAGCTTGCCGCACTGACCGGCAAGCTTCTGCGGGTTGAGCGACAGGTCCTGGTAACGGGCGTGCGAGGTGGTGACAGAGATGAAGTTCGTTACATGGGTTGAGCAGCAGAGTTCACGCCCGCAGGTGCCTATTCCGCCTATGCGGCCAGCCTCCTGACGTGCGCCTATCTGCCTCATCTCTATTCTTATATGAAACTCTTCGGCAAGCACCTTTATCAGCTGCCGGAAATCGACCCTCTCATCGGCCAGGTAGTAAAAGATAGCCTTTGTCTTGTCACCCTGGTACTCAACGTCGCCGATCTTCATTGCCAGCCCGAGGTTCTCGGCGATCTTCCTTGAACGAAGCATGGTTGTAACCTCAAGCTTCCTGGCTTCCTCCCATTTCTGAATATCAACCGGTCTGGCCTTCCTGTAGACCTTCTTCAGCTCATCAATGACGGGTCTTGTCTTCATTTTCTTAAGCTGCTCGCTGACGAGGAACCCGGTCATGGAAACATACCCTATGTCGTGGCCGGGAGAGGCTTCAACGGCTACAAGATCATCCACTTCTAGTTTCAGGCTGTTCACATTGCGGTAGAAACCCTTGCGTGTATTCTTGAAGCGTACCTCAACCACCTCATTGTAGAGGGGATCAAAGGGAAGATCGGCAAGCCAGTTGTATTCATTCAGCTTGTTCGCCCCTGGTGTGTATTTTATTTCAGGCTTTACCGGCTCCTCGCCGGGTTGGACCTGTATATCCTCGTTTATCATAACGTCAGTTTACCTTTGCCGTAAGGGATGATCAGGTTCACGCCTGCCGGCACAGCGAATGCAAAATTAGGAATAAATGTGCTATTTTCAAGTGATTCCCCCGGTTACCTGATAAGTCTCATTGTGCGGAGGGCCAGGTCAAGGAAAATCATTTTAGTGTTGCCGTTGCTCTCGACGTGGGCGTATGCAAGGTTGAACTCCCGGTTGAGGGCGTAGATGTTCTTCTCATTGATGAAAGGATGAAACTTTCCCGAAAAATCATCTTCTGCCCGGGTCAGGTATACAAGCCTGTTTTCCCTGCCGTTGAAGTTAAGGATGAAATTCTCGCGAAGCATCCTGAGGGAGTAGGAGAGAAAGCTCTTCTGTCTTTCCCTGCCCAGTGCGGCTGTCTCTTCTGACCAGGTAACGAGGGAATGGATGTCACGGGTCCATGCCGTGCGCATCAGCTTCGTGAACCGGTCAAGGTATGCTGCAGTGTTGTCATCCGCCCGGGCAAGCTCCATTGCCCTGACCATGTTGCCGTTGGCGATGGCGGCTATCTCTGATGCCCTGACGGGGTCCATGCCCATGGCCTTCTCAAGGTGTGCACCCAGTTCATCCGAAGCAATAGCAGGTATCCTGATGTGCTGGCATCGTGAGGTGATAGTCGGAAGCAGCCTGTCATCCTCCTCGGATACAAGAATGAAGAGTGTCCTGGCCGGGGGCTCTTCTATCATCTTGAGCAGCTTGTTGGCCGTCTCGGCATTCATCTTCTCCGGCAGCCAGATGATCATGATCTTGAAATCAGATTCAAATGACTTCAGGCTGAGCTTGCGGATTATCTCCGCTGCCTCGGCAACCGGTATCAGGGCCTGCTCGTTGGCCACCTCCATCGCTTCGGTCCATGTGCTCAGGGAGAAATATGGAGACCGCAGAACCATCTCGCGCCACTGCGCGATAAATGTATCACTTACTGACTCGGAACCTGATTTCTTTTTAATGACGGGGAAAACGAAGTGAAGGTCCGGATGGATCAGCTTGTCATACTTGGCACACGAGGGGCACACGCCGCAGGCGTCTTCGGCGGTCCGTCTCTCACAGCTGATATAACGCGCGAAAGCCAGTGCGATGGCAAACTTGCCGCTGCCCTCGGGGCCGTAAAAAAGCAGTGCATGACTGACACGGTTCTCCGTTACTGAGTTCCGCAGCCTGTCAAGCACTGCCTGCTGTCCCGGTATTTGTGAAAAATTCATTTGCCCTTCACCATGATGAAGAGCAAATGTAGTAAAAAACAGAAGACGTAACCTGTCTGTACCTGTGCGGCAGCAGTATTCCGCTCACAGGCTGTGGCTGTGCCGGGATGCTGACGCTACGCTGTTGCACAACAGGGTATCAGAGCGCTGCCAGTGCCCTGTCATAATCGGGTTCCTGGACAGTCTCCGGAACCAGCTCCGTGTAAACCACGTTGCCTTTTTCGTCAACAACCACTATACTGCGGGCATAAAGACCGGCCATGGGACCGTCAACAAGATCAACGCCATAGGCTTTGCCAAATTCCACGTCACGGAACCCTGACAGCGTAACAACATTTGTGATTCCTTCAGTGGAGCAGAAACGACCGTGAGCAAAGGGCAGATCCTTTGTGATTGCCAGCACAACGGTATTGTCCCTGCCTGCTGCCAGCTGGTTGAATTTGCGTACAGCGGTGGCACAAACGCCTGTGTCAAGACTCGGGGAAATGTTCAGTATCAATTTCTTGCCTGCCAGGTCCTTAAGGGAAAGGTTGCTGAGGTCTGATTTGACAAGTGTGAAGCCGGGAGCCTTGCTGCCCTTCGGGGGAAGAGATCCTGATGTGTTTACAGGATTGCCTCTGAGTGTGATTTTTGCCATAATTCAAGTTATTGTTTTTGTAAGTATTTCGCTTTGCGGAATATCTCAGGCAACTCCTCCGCAACCAGTTATTCCTTCTGCAGATTCTGCCTGAGGATTCTCAAATTTAACAAATCATCCTGTCATTTGTTTAATAAAAAATAAACTGACTTTATTGCGACTTTACTTGTAAGGGAACCTTTCAACTTCTTATTTTTGTATTAAGCAAACAGAAAGCCAATACGTAAAAAGAAATTTTATGAAAATCATTGACAACTTCAATTTCAAAGGCCTCAGGGCAATCGTTCGGGTTGATTTCAACGTACCTCTCGACAAGCAAACACGCGAGGTCACCGATGACACCCGCATCCGCGGTGCGCTGAAGACGATAAAGAAAATAACCGCTGATGGCGGCAGTGTCATTCTCATGTCTCACCTGGGCAGACCGGAGGGAGTGATGGAAAAATACTCACTGAAGCCCGTGCTGCCGGTGCTGGAGAAACACCTTGGAATGAAGGTGGCTTTTGCTCCTGACGCCCTTGGCGAAGAAGCTGTGGCAATGGCTTCAGCCCTGAAACCGGGTGAGGTAATGATGCTTGAGAACGTCAGGTTCTACCCCGAGGAAGAGGGCAAACCGGTACTGCCCGAGACCGCCACGGATGAGGAGAAGAAGGCTGCCAAGGCCGCACTCAAGGTGAAGCAGAAGGAGATGGCGAAGAAGCTGTCAACATATGCAGACGTGTATGTAAATGACGCTTTCGGCACGGCTCACAGGGCTCATGCGACCACAGCAGTCATCGCCGGCTTCTTCCCGGAAGACAAGAGGATGTTCGGTTTCCTGATCAACAGCGAGCTGGCTGCGATGGACAGGGTGCTGAAGAGCGCCGGGAAACCCTTTACCGCAGTCATGGGCGGAGCAAAGGTATCAGACAAGATACTCATCATTGAGAACCTGCTTGACAGGGTTGACAACCTGATTATCGGCGGCGGGATGACCTATACATTCATTAAGGCTTCCGGAGGCAAAATCGGCAACTCGCTCTGCGAGACAGACAAGCTTGACGTGGCAAAGGCAATCGTTGAAAAGGCAAAAGCAAAGGGAGTCAACCTCCTCTTCCCGGTTGACGGCGTCAACGCTGACAAGTTTGATGCTGCAGCAAATACCTGTACCTCTGCCATTGATGATGTGAAGGACGGATGGATGGGCCTGGACATCGGCCCTAAGAGCATTGAGCTGTTTGAAAAGGTCATCATGGAATCAAAAACCATCCTCTGGAACGGACCGATGGGGGTGTTTGAGATGGACAAGTTTGCAGCCGGCACCACCGCAATAGCGAAAGCTGTGGCAAAAGCTACCGAAAAGGGAGCATTCTCTCTCATCGGCGGTGGTGATTCAGTGGCAGCAATCAACAAGAACGGGCTGGCCGACAAGGTGAGCTATGTTTCCACAGGCGGCGGCGCCATGCTTGAATACATGGAAGGGAAAAAACTGCCGGGCATCACTGCAATCAGGGGAGAATAGTTTGGTTGCAGTTACCCGCGGTTGCCGGCGGATTATAATTAGTGTGCTGCCCGTGTGCCCGTGGCGCTTCTATTCCACCCTCTATGCATTACAGGTGGATTATTATCAGTGTGCTGCTCATCCTTGCCATCATCGGCCTGGATGAGACGGCACCGGAAACCAGGTAAAGCTGAAAATGATGAAATTCCGTCATATACCGGTTCTGGCCCTTATGCTGATCCTTGCAGGCTGCGGAGGTAAGGATCAGAAAACCTCTGGAACAATAACCCTGTCGAGCGAGTTGTATGACGGCGGTTCATACTATTACGCCATGGGGCTCTCCTTTGATGAGTCAGGGGAAGTCCCCACGCTTCCCGACGAAACCAGGGCTGACATCATCCTTCAGGCCGGGCCTATTGTCACGGGCGGACCGGTGGTGATATATCTTACAGCCAACACATTCACTCCGCCGTTTGCCCTGGCAGGAACATATAATACGGAGAGTGAGGCAAAAAGCGCTTTCAAAGCGCTGACCAGTATAGGCAATTATTCCTGGTCAAACCTCGCGGTAGGGGTGGCTGCCAATAAGATATGGGTGGTGAAGACACGCGATGCCAGATATGCCAAGATCAGGATCATCAGCACTACCCTTGACACTTCCGGGGACGTTCCGGTTGCCACCTGCACCCTGGAGTGGGTATGGCAGCCTGACGGATCAACAACATTTCCGGGGAAGTGATGATGAAGCCGTCTGAGGATGCAATCTTCAGCGTCTCCGGCGCCGCTGATTTTGAAAAGCTGGCGCTGGAGATATTCCGCTTACAGGCTGCCGGGTGCCCGGTTTACAGGGAGTATGTCAGCCTGCTCGGAATCAACCCGGAGGAGGTTAATTCGATCTTTTCAATCCCTTTCATGCCCATCTCCTTTTTCAGGGATCATGCGGTCATAACATCCGGGGAAAACAGACCGGTGAAAGAAGAGGGAGAAATGGGTTCATTCTCCTCAGGCAGCGACACAGGCAGAATTGTTCCCGGTGCCGGTAACGCAGGCAGAATTTTCCCGGGTGCCGGTAACACCGGCAGAATTGTTCCCGGCGCGGATAACGCCGGCAGAATAATACCGGGCGCCGGCAACACCGGCAGGATTTTCCTCAGCAGCGGGACCACAGGCGTAAAGCAGAGCAGGCATATTGTAAGGGAGATTTCCATATATGACCGCAGCCTGGAAGACGGGTTCAGGCATTTCTACGGTGATCCGGCCGGGTATGCCATTTTGGGATTGCTGCCCTCGTACCTTGAAAGGGAGGGTTCTTCCCTTATATATATGGTTAACAGGCTGATACAGCTATCGGGAAACAGCATCGGCGGGTTCTTCCTGGATGATCAGGCAGACCTTTTCCGGGCAATTGAAGCAGCGAGGTCTGCCGGCCTGAAGGTGCTGCTGATAGGAGTCACCTTTGCCCTCCTCGACCTTGCGGAGAAGCATCCGTGTGATCTTTCTGACCTGGTAATCATGGAAACAGGCGGCATGAAGGGCCGCAGGCACGAGATGATCAGGGAGGAAGTGCACGAGATATTAATAAATGCTTTCGGCGTCACCGCGGTGCACTCGGAGTACGGGATGACCGAACTGCTCAGCCAGGCCTATTCACACGGAGGGGGGCTGTTCCGTACGCCACCCTGGATGAAGGTGCTGATACGTGACAGCCATGATCCGATGTCGCATTCTTCCGAGGCCGGGGCAGCAGGTGGCATCAGTGTCATAGACCTTGCCAACCTCTGGTCATGTTCATTCATCGCAACTGCCGATCTTGGCAGAATGCACCCCGGCAATCTTTTTGAGGTCCAGGGCCGCTTTGACGATTCTGACATCCGGGGATGCAATCTGCTTGTGAGCTGAAATGAGGCAATAGAAGGGCGAGCGTAGAGTAATGACCCGGTGGATCATTATAGCGAAGCAGCCAGATTGCAGGTATTGAGGCAGACAATAGGCAATAGCGCATAATATCAACACTTAAGCGCCATTGCCCATTTTATCCTGAGACCTTCGGACCTCAGACCTTCAGACCTTGTCGTAGTCAGATTCCCAGCCTGGATTTGATGTCTGCCGGAACTGCGTTCTTATGAACCATTATGAATATCGTCTTGGCCCTGACGTAGCTCTCTGACATGTTCAGGTAACCGCCAAAGGGACTCCTTTCGGTGCCCCAGGAGTTCTTGGTGATGTAATATTTGGTTCCGTTCTGGTCCTTCACTATCCCGGTGATATGCATAAGGTGATCATCGGTAGTGACAAAAGTTTCATAACCCTTCTGACGCACTTCCTGTGTGACATCTATTTCCGGTCCCGGTTTGTCAAACATCCCCGGTGCGGGTGCGGCGCCAGGCTGCATTCCTTCAAAACGGGCCCTGTCAGTATTGGCCGGCACATCCATTTTTGAGTAATCAGGGTTGATGGCCACGCCGTTGGCATGCGAAAAGCCCTTCTCGCTCACATCGCCGTCCCAGTTTACCGTATAACCGTTGTTCAGCGAGTAATCCATGATGCGGATCATCTCGTCTAGGGGTACATTGTAGAAGCGGTTCATTTCCCAGTTGTCAGGTACTTCCAGGAGCCCCTGGGTGTAGAACGGGAAATGGGAGACTGAAGTGATGTGCACATAATCATCCATATTCAGTCCAAGACTTGCGGCAAATGTTTTTGGGGTGTAGCTCTGACCCTTGTAGGTAAAGGTGGCGGGCACCTCGCCCAGGTAGATGTCAAGGATGGCCCCTGTCACTTCGTTTGATTCCTTGCTCAGACGTTTCAGTTTTACCGGAACGGTTGTGACGGCGTCTATGTAAGACTGGAGTTCACGGTGGTTATGCACCGGTGAATCATAACTGATGCCGGTATATACTTCCTGCGGCACTATTCCGTCCTCATTGAATACCCTTAACCATGACGGTGAGATGCTACCCTCACCCAGGTTGCCCTTCCCCTGGCGAAGATAATTGTCAAGTATCCTGTTCTCATATGTTTTCCTAACCACGAACATTTCCGACAGATCATATTCTCC
>DAIDJT010000125.1 GCA_027451265.1 Bacteroidales bacterium
CTTGGACGTTCACCGTTTTGTTTTATAAACTGAGAGACCGTCGGATCAGGTTTGCTTCGATCAGCATTGAGATGATCTTCCTTGCCAGACTGATCTTCTATGTGACACTGCCATCAATGCTCTTTACCAGCTTCAGCGCCATAGAAGTCACCCCGAGACTCCTGGCAAACAGCCTCCAGGCTCTGCTGCTTGCAGTCCTGGTAATGCTGTTCATGCTTTTCACCGGATGGCTGACAACACTGATTTCCGGCATCAAGGGAGGGCATGCATCCATATTCAGGCTCCATAGCATGCTTGGAAACATCATATACCTCGGATTGCCGGTGATTTCGGCCCAGTTCGGGCAGGAAGGACTGCTGTACGGCAGCATCTTCGTGCTGGTTTCCAACATACTTATGTGGACGCTCGGGGTTGCAATCATTGCCCCGGCGGGATCATTCAGCCTGAAATCCGGATTGCGGAGGATCTTTAATATCAATACGATAGCAATTATATCCGGTTTCCTGCTCTTCCTCTTTTCAGTGAAGCTGCCGCAGTTTGTTCTTGATACAGTGGGCGTACTGGGGAAAAGCAACACCTACCTTTCAATGATATTCATTGCCTCGGTGATGTATTTTGCTGACGGCAGGAAGATGCTCCGCAACAGGAATGCCTACCTGCTCTCGTTCAACAGGTTGCTGCTGGTGCCATTTATCCTGCTGGGGCTGTTTATTCTTTTCAACCTGATTTTCCCGGGCATTCTGCGCAGGGAGGTGGTCTCGGTGATGCTGATGCAGGCAGCCATGCCCTGCATGGTCAACGTGGTTATCATGGTGAACATCCTTGGCGAGGATGATGGCACGGCAACGGCAAATGTCTTTGTATCAACTATTTTCAGCATCATTACGCTGCCGCTGATACTGCTCAGCCTGAGCCTGTTCGGATAGCATATGCGGGCAACGGCACGGCAGGCTGTGACAACGCGGGCCGCATCTGACCAGCAGCTGTCAGTGTCTGACCAGCGGCGGGCAGTGACACTACGGGGCGCATCTGACAATCAGCTGTCAGTGTCACCACCGTCGGTTGCCGTCTATCTCCCCGAAATAAACCTTATAAAGTGTGCCGTCACGCAGGGTTATTTCAGCTCCAAGGGGTGAAAATACCGGAGTGACATCCATGATCCTGATCTCCTTCAGCGGATCAAGTTCTTCGGGGCTCCACAAACCGTCACCGGTGCGGTGCAGCATGACCGCTATCATAAGCTCCATTGCAGGATTTTTATCTGTACGCTTCCTCCTGGCATAAATCACAGTGCTGTCATCTGTCTCGGCATTGCGGTTGGTATGGGTGAGGCTGTCAACACTGTCCCATCCTGAATAGGTTATCAGGGCAACGCGCCTTCCTTTTATTGATGCAGTGATAACCATCCTGCGGCCATCTGCGAAGTTTTTTACTTCGGCCTGTCTGCCTCCTGTATGTGGCAGCCCGAAGTGACCCAGTGTCAGCTCATGCTCGAAGGCCATTCGTGACCGGTCAACCCGTATCACACCACCCGGAACAATTATGTCTGCAAGATCAATAATATATCCCACACCATTGTTCGGCGGCCTCCTCATCAGTGCCTGCCGGTAGATGACACCGTCATGCACACCGTTGAAGACCATACTCTGTGAGGTTGCGAAGAAGCGGCTTCTGTCGGAGGTGTTGCTCAGGGTGGAGCCGGTGAGGTAAAAGTTGATGTCCTCACCCCTGATATCGCGCGGGTCAAGGCTCCTGAAGCTGTACTCCATAGAGGTGCCCCCCTGCGGATCATGATCTTCCCACGGGAAGTGGGTGTTATATACCAGTTTCGAGTAGTTTGGATCATCATAAAAAACCTTTCCGGGAATAATCTCCGATGCTCCTGTGATGCCGTGATTGACCAGCACCAGCCCGGGGTTCTCAAGCACCGTAATCTTTGAATGGTCATTCAGCTCCGGCCAGAAACCCTCATTCTCCCTGGCTGACCAGAACGGTGAGTCTTCAGGCAGTGCAAGGCAGATGAAGGGAAGGAACATGATAAACGGGCTGGCGGGGCAGCTGTAGTTCTGGATCATGTATTCCCTGCGGCCGTAGAAGCCCAGGCTGGGTATATCATTGTAATAAAAATCCTCACGCCTGGTGAACTGCAGCAGTGAACCGGAGCAGAGACGGCGCGCAAATCCCGGGTCAATAAGGCCTGTATCCTTCAGCATGAAGGCCACCGGGAAAGCGCCTGAGACCCATGTCCTGTAGCAGATGCTCCTTGACCACATGTTTACATAGCCATCGCGCCCGAAGAAGGAGGTGATTGACTCCATCAGCTTCTGTGCCGACCGTTCAATGACTGATGCCAGTTCAGGGTAGTACTCATCGCCGAAGGCCCTGTTCCAGATGGTGGTGTAAACGATGAAGAGGCTTATTGAATAGTAGTTGTATGTTTGCTCGAGATACCATCCGTTTCCGGAGTGGTATGATGCCACCCATAGGATATGGCTCTTAAGCAGTTCAACATCAATCTCATAGCCATATTTTTTCAGGAAAGAGAGGGTGACGATGTTGAAGATGCGCCAGTTGTTCTGGGTGGTCCGGTGATGCCCCCATTTTGATATTGTAACCGCCATCTCGTCCTTTTCTTTCTGCGTAAAGGCTGACCACAGGGTGTCAGGCATCAGCATGAGGGTCTTGAAGAGGCCCCCGAACTCGCAGGTGAACTGGTATGTTGCGTCAGGGAGTTCTTCCGGCAGCGGTAGTGAATTGGAATGACCGGGCGTCAGTGCGTTGTAGAGATGAAGCTTGTAATAGTCGCGCAGCCTGATGCCCTTTATTTCAATATCAGGGTTCACGTGGATGAGCGGACCGGCAAGTGTGAAGGTTCTTTCCAGAGCCTCAAACTCCAGCGAGCGGAAGCGCCAGTCGGGTGATCCCTCCTGAGGGTAGCTTTTCCCGGGCACAATGGGAAATGTGATGGGATCATCAATTGACTTTACGTGGGTGAAAGCTCTTTCGAGAAGATATGTTGCCAGTTCTATGTAATGCTTTCTTGTCATCCCCGTAAAGGGGCTCAGATCCAGGTCGGGTTCCTCAACATCAAATTTCTTTTTCATTTCTTGCATGTCTTGGGAAATGACGGTCATGTTTATCAGCAGGCAAAGATAACTGTAACCCATGTAATGCAGTGCAAAACAGGGACATTAAACTGCACAGGCAGCCATACATACAAAACAGGGGGATTGTCAAAATCCCCCTGCTGGTTATGTGATACTATTCACTTTCTTCTGCGGGTCCGGAATCCGGCCACGCAGGTCAGGAATTATTTCTTGTTGTAGACTGAAGTCTGCTTTCTCTCCCCGTTGGGAGTAGACATGGTTGTTTCTATCTGGAGTGTCTTGCCGTCGGTCAGGCTCCATACCTCGGTTGAGGTCATTGTCATAGATTCACCATTCCTTGACATGGTCCGGGTGGTTTTGATTGTAAGTTTCTTTCCGTCGGATGACCATGTGGCGAAAGACTTGCTGTCGCCCATGCGTGAGGTGTTGATGCTTTCCTTGCCATCGAGGGTATATTTTGAGGATGAGGTTCTTTTTGTACCGTCAGGGCCGGTCATGGTTCTTTCAACAGTAAGGAGATTGCCCTCCTGGGTGACGGTAAAGTCACCGCCGCCAAAACCACCGCGATCCTGGCCTCCGGGACGCTGACCCTGTCCCTGAGGTTGCCCCTGAGGCTGTCCCTGTGGCTGGCTGCTCTTTGCGGCGTTATATGTCCAGCTGCCGCTGAAACTTGTTTTTGATCCCTGGGCCATCAATGCTGTGGGAAGCAGGAGTGCTGTCATTACAATCAATGACAGAACCTGAAGCCTGATTGAATTTATTTTCATAATTGTCCTTTTTTTCGGAATAAATCCGGCTGTTTACCATTCAAAGGTATTGCAGTTAAAGTTAAGGGGAAGTTAAATTGAAATTTATTTTTTCACCCGGGCTGTGATCAGGTCCTGATGGTTTATCAGGAAGCAAGAAGGTAATTCTCAAAGCCCTGACGGGTCTGATGGCATGGTATTTGTGCGAAATTTCCTGTCTAACCAATTCCAGCCTGGCAATGAAGAACTACCTCATTGCAGGAATGACAGCTCTTGTCATCCTGACCTCGTGTGAAAAAATTGACAGGGATGCCGTTTTCGTAATAAACGGTAAAACTGAGTTTACGGCTGATGACATAAGTCTGTATGATACCTCGGCACATATCCTTTACCTGAAGCGGAATCACAGTGAACTTGACAATATAGAAAGAGGCACCTTCGCCTTTTACGACAAGGGAGAGCCTGTCTTTTCGGGTGAATTCTGGCCTGGTTATCTCAGTTCAACCCCGGACGGTCCGGTAATCATGACTTTCCCCCTGGCACTTCAGAATCATGCACTGAAAATAGAATCATGGTTTGATGACCAGAACTCGACACTTAACAACAGCAGGCTGACAAACCTTCTTGAGCGCCACAATCTTTTGCATTCCGGGCTGGCTGTATCTGCAGTATCGGCTTCCGTGGCCGGATCGGAAATGGCCTTCAGCTTTACCCTGACAAACATGGATGATACTGACCTGCTGATACTTGATCCGGAGAAAACCGGCCCGGGCCTGTTCAGGTTCTTTACAAACGGCCTGTACCTGTATGATCCGGACAACAATGATGAGGTGTTTGCAGATTACATCCATCATTCAGCTCCTGAACCGTGGAACAGCTGGGAAATTGAATGGTTAACCAGACTCGGTGCCGGAGAATCGAAGAATTTCACATTCGTGTATACGCCCGGAATAGCAATTCAACCGGGTGAGTACAGAGCCTCCTTTGGATATCCGGGCCTTTCATACCAGGTTGCGCATGATGAGCTGTTCCAGGACGGAGCAAGGGTATGGCTCGGAGGGATTAAAATTAATCAGTTAATAACAATTCTGTAACCGTCGGCCGGTTGCCTCAGGAGGCTTTTACAAATTGCCCGCTCCCTATTTGGAAGTGTAAAAGCAATTTTTAGGGGAGGTGATTTTATCTTCCTTTTTCAGGATTTTGATCACCTTGTCAACCTCAGCTTTTTCTATGCCTGCCTTTGCTGCAATTTCTGCAGATTTCATCGGATTCCCGGATTCATTCAGTGTCTTCAGTACCAGTGATTTCGTATCCATTTTGATGCGGTGTTAGTACGTTCCAAAATTAAGTGAACATTTCTGAATTCAATTTGTTTTTTCTAATCAGAAACATGTTTCAGCTTCATTGTGTAACCGGGAAACCACATCAAAACCGGGGCAGAACTGAAAAGCCATAAGAGTAGGAATCATTTAAATTTCCAGTTATGAAAAGAACTCATAAACTACTGGCGCTTACGCTGGCAGCCGGAATGTTGTCTTTTCTTCAGGCTTGTCAGAAGGATGACGGATTTATTTCCCAGTCCGGAGTTGAATTAAAAAAGGGGAAGGCATCAGCAAACTGTGCCAACCCTGAAAGGACATTTTACAGCAGTGCGCAGAGCATAGGCAACGGCCGCGCACAGGCATGGGTAACTGAAAACAGGGATGGCGAACCTGTCTCTGCAGGTTTGACAATCTCGGCCGGAGCCCTTTACAAACTTCCGGATGAAACGACTGGCTTGGTATTGGAGTTTCCGAAAGGGAAAGGCAGAAACTTTTACACATTTGTCATGCTCGACTGGAATCCTCAGGGACATGAACCCCCTCAGATTTACGGCTTGCCTCACTTCGACGTTCATTTTTACATCATTCCGGATGAGGAACGTCTCGCGATGACGCCTGACAAAATCGGAGAATTTGAAAATCTCCCTGGGTCAGGGTATGTCCCAGCGGGATATTTCCGCGGTCCGGGTTTTGTCCCGTTCATGGGGGTGCACTGGCTTGACGGCACATCTCCCGAACTTCACGGGGCCACTTTCACCAAAACATTCATCTGGGGCTCCTATGACGGTGAATTTGTGTTCTGGGAGCCGATGCTGACCCGTGATTACCTCCTTACACACCCAAATGATCTGGTTGATATTCCGCAGCCCGCAACTTACAAACGCGACGGCTGGTACCCTCAGAAGTATGAGATTTCATACTCAAAGTACGGGAATAAGTTCATTATCGCCCTCCGTGACCTGCAGTTCCGGCAGGGACAGTAATCAAAACCTCAGTTCAGGGTAATTGGCTTCAAACTTCCCGGCAGCACTGTGCCGGGGAGTTTGACAGGCCAAGGATAAAAATGTCATGAACAGGAAATCTTTCTTAATGGGATTGTCTGCAGCGGGCATCGCACCACTGACAATGGGATTTGGCGGTCTGAGTACCTCTGCCGCTTCTGCCGCTTCTGCCGGGGCACCACAAATGCTGGTTCCGGAATTGAAGAATTCTTATTGGTACATCGGGCACCTGATGAGCATCCTCCTTTCAGCAAAGGATACAGGCGGTGCATTTGCCCTTATACACGGGTTTGAGATAAAGGGCCTTGAACCGCCTCCGCACATCCACACTCTCGAGGATGAATCATTTTATCTCCTTGACGGGGAGATAAACTATACGGCAGGGAATGAATTGTTCAGGGCGAGGAAAGGTAACTGGGTCTTTCTCCCGAAGGGCATTCAGCATTCTTTCCAGGTGGTTACCGACCAGGCTGAGGTGCTGATCCATCTTTCACCCGGCGGTTTTGAGAATTATTTTATTGAGATGAGTGAGCCTGCCCCGGAAATGGTCATTCCACCAAGACCAAAGGGCCCGCCTGATGTCAAAAGGATTATAGGGACTGCGTCAAAATACGGTATCAGGTTTCCCGGCCTGACATGAATAGCAGGAACATTTCGCGGGTAAGCCGGTTTGGTAATGCATGGTCTGCAATATACCTTTGCGCAGTCTATAAACCTGCTCAGATGGTAATGCGAACAATCATTGACAATGTAAGGACTTATGTCCTGATGGCTTTGGGCCTGCTGATATTCTCCATTGCGTGGACAGCCTTCCTGCTGCCTCACCAGATCTCGGGCAGCGGTGTCTCGGGTCTGGCTGCCATAATCTTCTACGCCACAGGCATACCGATGGGTTACACCTACTTCGCAATAAACGTTGTGCTGATATTGGTGGGATTGAAGATTCTAGGGGCAGGCTTCGGCATCAAAACCATTTATGGCATACTTCTGGGGGCGGCGATGCTTTCAGTTCTGCAGCCGCTCATTCCCGGCCCCGTGGTGCAGGAGAAGTTCATGTCAGCCCTGATAGGAGGAGGCTTATGCGGAGTGGGGCTGGCAATAATATTCAGTCAGGGGGGAAGTACGGGCGGAACGGATATCATTGCCATGGTTGTGACCAGATACCGCAACATCAGCCTGGGAAGGGTGATCCTTTTGTGTGATGTGGTCATTATCGGTTCCTCATACCTGATACTGACTGACATGGAACCGATGCAGAGGGTTGAGACAATGGTTTACGGTTTTGTGACGATGGCGGTACAGGCTTATGCCCTTGATACAATATTTTCGGGTAACCGGCAGTCAGTACAGGTGTTTATTTTTTCACGGCAGTTCGAACTGATAGCCGACCAGATAACCGGGAAACTTCACCGCGGTGTGACTGTCATTGACGGCACCGGATGGTACAGCAAGGAGAACCAGAAGG
>DAIDJT010000126.1 GCA_027451265.1 Bacteroidales bacterium
GGCTGCGGTCCCCCTGATGACAGGCAGCCCGGTGTGAGAATCAGTATCAGTGTCACCATGACCCGGAAAATGCTTGGCACAGGCTATTATTCCGTTGTCCTGCAGTCCCTTCATATACATCAGGGCCTTGCCGGCAACCTTCTCCGGGTCCTCCCCGAATGACCGGTAGTTAATTACAGGATTCATGGGGTTGTTGTTCACATCTGCAACAGGTGCAAGGTTCAGGTTTACACCTATGTCACGGCATTGCCATGCCACGGCGGCGCCCATCCTGTATATCAGGGAGTCATTCTGCAACGCACCCAGCGTCATCTGGTAAGGGAAATCCTCAACTTCTTTCAGCCGCATGCCGGTGCCCCATTCCGCGTCCTGGGCAATTATGAGCGGAATACGTGAGACTTTGCTTATCCGGCTGGTGTAATCGACCTGCAGATCGCGCGATCCTTCAAAGAAGATCACCCCGCCGATACCGTACTTTTCAACCAGGTCCTCCACCTGCCTGTAATTGCCTCCCTTTGCGTCTGCCCATGCGGGAACCCAGATAAGCTGGGCAATCATCTCTCTGACAGTCATTGTCTTAAGGATACTGTCAACCCTTGGATCACCTGTGTGGTTTTTCCACGGAACATTGTTTTCAGCTCCGCTTGCCGGTGATTCCGGCACCAGCATTGCACATACGGACAGAAGAAGGAACAGGCAGAATGTTTTCATCGGTTGAACAAATTATGAGCAGAACCAAAAATAGCATTTTTCTTTATGATTCTTTTTCCCGGTTGATTGGCTTCAAATTGTTATTTTTACTCCAATAACGAAACACATATGGCAGCAACAAAGAGTTCCGCGAAAAGCGCCGGCAAATCCGCACGTCTTATGTCGCTAGACGTTTTCAGGGGTATGACGGTGGTCTTCATGATCATTGTCAACACCCCGGGCACATGGAGTCATGTATATGCTCCGCTGAGGCATGCCTCCTGGCATGGGTGCACACCTACAGACCTTGTCTTTCCGTCATTCCTGTTCATTTCGGGAGTGGCAATGTTCTATTCACTTCGCAAGTTCAACTTTGAATTTTCAGGCCCGGCCCTATTCAGGATCCTGAGAAGGGTGGCCCTGATCTTTGCCGTCGGACTCTTCCTGACCATCTTTCCCCGTTTTGCCCGTGACTACGGTACGCTCCGCATAATGGGAGTTCTGCAGAGAATAGCACTGGCCTGGGGCCTGGGCGCAATTCTTGTGCTGATCATTAAAAAGAATTATATGTGGGTTGCCACTGCAGTGATACTTCTGGGATACTGGGCCCTGATGTATTTCATGGGAGGGAGTGACCCGTATTCACTGGAGGGAAACTATGCCCGCACTGTTGACCTTGCCATTATCGGAGAGAACCACCTTTACAAAGGCTTCGGCATACCGTTTGATCCGGAGGGACTCCTGAGCACCCTGCCGGCTACCGCTACAGTGCTCCTCGGATTCATGACCGGGGGATTGATTACATCCAAAGGCAACTCGTGGAAGACTGTCGGATGGCTTTCATTTGCCGGGGTGTTGCTGATAGGCGCAGGACTCCTGTGGGGCGAATATTTCCCGATCAACAAACCCATCTGGACCAGCTCCTATGTGCTCTATGCAGGCGGCATCGGAATGGTGATCCTCGCAGTACTGTTCATAATAGTGGATATATGGAATCTGAGGGGCTGGACAGGCTTCTTCAATACCTTCGGAACCAATGCACTCTTTACCTACGTGCTTGCCGGCATGCTAACAAAGACCCTGCTGGCAATCAAGATCGGAGAGGAATCACTTTACAACTGGATCTTCACACACATATGCAGTCCCCTGTTCCAGGAACAGAAGCTGGCCAGCCTGCTTTTCCCGATAATGCTTGTCATAGTGATCTGGGCCCTGGGCTATATCCTGTACCGTAAAAAGATAATCATAAGGCTCTGAGATGGATATAAGGACCATAGTTGAGAAAGCGTTTGAGTGCTGGAAAGGCTCGGCACCAGAAATTATAACCCGTCTGCCCCAGTCGGGTTCAGACAGGGTATATTTCAGGATCATCTGCCGGGAGGATCAGGTGATTGGAGCATACAACCCGAGCCGTGAGGAGAACGAAGCTTTTGTGGGATTCTCAAACCACTTCAGGTCAAAGGGTTTACCGGTGCCGGAGATATATGTATATTATCCTGAGGACAAAGTATATTTTCTTGAGGATCTGGGAGATACAAATCTTTTTACCTGGCTGGCCCGCCGCTCCGATGAGGAGCGTTTCAACGAAGAAACGGAGAACCTTTTTCTCACCATTGCAGGCGACCTTGTAAGAATTCAGACAGAAGGGATCAGGGGGCTAGACCTGTCACTGTGCTACCCGCACCGCAGCTTCGACCGCCAGAGCATTGTATGGGACATGAACTATTATAAATACATGTTCCTCAAGCTTATAGGCGCTCCGTTCAACGAAACGAGGCTGGAGCGCGATTTTGAAATCCTGACAAGGTTCCTTCTGGATGCCGGGCAGGAATATTTCTTATTCCGTGATTTCCAGACGGCAAACATAATGATCCGCGACGGCAAGCCATGGTATATTGACTACCAGGGAGGCAGGCTGGGTGCCCCGCAGTACGACATTGCCTCACTGGTATATGACGCAAAAGCCTATATCCCTGCCAGGATAAGGAAGGTGACCATTGACCGTCACCTTGATCTCTTTGCTGCAGCCACCGGCAAACCGCGCGAGTCACTGGAGATGTACCAGGGAGCCTTCACCCTTATCAGGCTCATGCAGGCTCTGGGAGCCTTCGGTTTCAGGGGATTGCATGAGAACAAGCCCACCTTTAATGAAAGCATCGTTCCGGCAGTTGAGCTGATGAACGAGCTGCTTGAGAGCGGTGCCGTGAAAATTGACCTGCCCGAGCTTAAGAAAGCCTCTCTGGCCGTACCCATTCAGAGAAAGTACCGCATACTGGAGCATTACCAGGACAGGGTCACGCTACACCTTGAGAGCTTTGCCTATGTAAAGGGGAAGAGCGTTAATTATGACAATGGCAGCGGCTTTGTCTTTGACTGCCGCGGTCTGCGCAACCCGGTCACTGTGGCCGAACTGAGCGAGATGACAGGCCTTGATCCCGAAGTGGTAGAGTTCTTCAACAATGATGACGAAGCGGTGGCCTTCGCAGGTGACTGCACGAACATCATCCGCAACTCACTGCCCATGATGAGGCGAAAGGGGATCATTGACATCCATGCTGCATTTGGCTGTGTAGGCGGCCACCACCGCTCTGTCTGGAGCGCCGAACGGGTGGCCCTGATGCTCTCGGCCATGCCGGGCGTTGAAGTGAAAGTGAAACACACCGCTCTCGGACAATGAAGGCAATGATCTTTGCTGCCGGCCTGGGCACCAGGCTGGGCGAAATGACATTAACCAGGCCAAAGGCGCTGGCAGACATCAACGGCAATTCAATGCTGGCACTGACAGCCGAAAAGCTTGTCGCAGCAGGCTTTGATGACCTGTTAGTCAATATACATCATCATCCGGAACAGATGCTTGAGGAGATCGACAAACTGCGCCGCAGGGGTTTCCGGATCACTGTCTCCGACGAGCGTAACGAACTGCTTGATACGGCAGGTGGCCTTTACAGGGCAAGGGAATTCTTTGGCAGTGAGCCCTTCCTTGCCCATAATGTGGATGAATTCACTGACCTGGATCTTGCCGGCATGTACAGGCAGCACGCTGAATCAGGTGCTCTGGCTACACTAGCGGTCAGGCACAGGCCCGGAAACAGGATGCTCCTGGTTGATGCTTCGGGGCGGGTCAGGGGATGGCGCAACAATGCCACAAAAGAGGAGATATTGACAGTAGAAAGCAGCAGGAAGCTTCTGGAGGTTGGCTTTTCAGGAATACAGGTTCTGTCTCCGGCTATATTTGACCTGATGCAGGAGGGGATTTATTCGCTTACTTCCCTTTACCTCATGTTGGCAAAGAATCATCTGATAATGACCTGCCTGCATGACTACGGCTACTGGTTTGACTGCGGCACCCCGCAGAACCTGGAAAAGATAAGGGCACATCTGAAAAAAGAGAATGAGCCTGGCTCAGTTCTTCCAGAATGACCTGGTGAAGAGCGCCAGTATCGTAAAGATTTCAAGCCGTCCGATGAGCATTAGCCAGATCATGATAATCTTAGCGCTTCCTGTGAAACCGTTGTAGTGGCCGAAATTGCCTGAGGATCCCAGGCCCGGCCCCACATTGCTTATGGCGCTGGTGCTTGCCCCCACTGCTTCAATGAGTGGCACCCCGGTGAAATGGATAGCTATCATCCCAACCAGGGTAAGAAGTATGTAAAGGAGAATAAATGAAAGAATTGTAATATTCAGGCTGTCAGGAATTATCCTGTCATTGATCTTGATGGGTATCACAGCGTGATGATGCTGGAACCGCTGAAACACCACCCTGATATTTCGTATTGCAATCAGGTGTCTTGCCATCTTTATTCCCCCGGTTGTAGAACCCGTGCATCCGCCGGCAGGCATAATAAGGATCATCATGAACCAACCACCGTGAGGCCAGAGCATGTAATCAGTTGTGGCAAACCCAGTGCCGGTCATCTGGGAGATTACCTGGAAAAATCCGTGCCTGAATGAAAGGGCAAGGTTACGTTCGGTGCCGGTATAAAGAATCAGGGTAACCAGGACGGTGGCTGCGGTGACAAAAAAGAAGTAAAACCAGAGCTCTTCAAATCCAGCTATCTTCCTGAACTCACGCCTTACAAGAAAATAGTAGACGACATAACTGACACCCCCCAGTAACATAAATATGCCAATAACATACTGTATGTAGGGCGAATACTCCGAAATGCTTGTATTCCTGGTTGAAAAACCTGCGGTTGATACAGTTGCAAAAGAATGACAGATGCTGTCAAACAGGCTCATGTGCCCGATCCTCAGCAGGATTACCTCAAGCACAGTCATTGCCAGGTAGATTGTGAGGATGACAAAGGCAACTGACCTTGTCCTGGGGAGTATCTTTTGCTTCATTGATGACTCGAGAGTAAAGAGATGGTATCCGGCCGCCTTCATATTCGGAAGGATCACAATCACCAGCAAAATTACCCCGACTCCTCCGATCCAGTGTGTGAGACTCCGCCAGAAGAGAACAGATTTTGGCAGTATCTCAACGTTTGCGATGACCGTTGCACCTGTGGTGGTAAATCCTGACATCGTTTCAAAAAGAGCATTGATAAACCCCCTCACTGATCCGCTGAAGAGATAGGGCAAAGTTCCAAGCAATGAAAGAACCACCCATGATAAGGCAACATTCAGATAGCCTTCTTTCAGGCTTATCTTATCCCTTGAGGCAGCGGGCATTGTGAACCAGAGTATCAGTCCCGGCACCAGTGCAATAAGTGCTGGCCAGAGGAACGGACCGGTCTTTTCCGAGTAAATTAAGGCAACCGGAATACAGGCAATGAATGAACCGCCCGAGATTATCATTATCAGGCCTGCAATCCTTATAACGGATCTGATGTTAATGCTTGTCATTACAGGTTGGCCGCACTGTGACCTGTTACATCCACTTCTTCCGCCGGAGCAGCATCACACCTGCGGCAGCCAGGATGATAGACCCGCCGAGTATAAACCAGAATGCGTTCATGTTGTTCTCAAAGCGGTTGGGCACGTTCATCCCGTAAAAGCTTGCAATGAGAGTCGGGATCATCAGGATTATTGTAACGATGGTGAGAGACTTCATCACAATGTTCAGGTTGTTTGAAATGACAGAAGCAAATGCATCCATCATACCGCTCTGAATATCACTGTAGATCTTTGCCATCTCAATTGCCTGCCTGTTTTCGATTGTGGCCTCCTCAAGCAGGTCTGATGAGAACTCATATTCACGTATCCATTTTGAATTCTTCAGTTTGAGCATCATCATCTCGTTTGAACGGAGAGAGGTTGTGAAATAAACAAGACACTTTTCCATCTTCAGCAACCTGTGCAGTTCCTGGTTGCGGGTTGACTTCTCAAGATCCTGCTCGATCATCGCCGTCTGGTTGTTGATCTGCTTGAGGTACCGGTGATAAAACATCGTGGTCCTGAGGAAAAGATGCAGGATGAGGTCAATCTTGGTCTCAATGGTTATTCCCTTGCCGCTGCGGCTGAAAAAATCATCAAGCACCTCATTGTTGCGGTGGCAGATAATGACCAGGCTGTTCTTGTCAAGTACAAGCCCGAGTGGTATCGTTGTAAACGGGAATCCGTTCGACTGGTTCTGGTAGGGGATACGGTAGATCATCAGCAGAACATCATCCTCCACCTCAAGGCGAGATCGCTCGTCAACGTCAAGAATATCAGCAAGAAAATCTTCCGGAACCTTCAGCGTGGACTTAAGTATTCCTATCTCTGAAGGAGTGGGATCAGTAACGTTAACAATGCAACCTTTTTCAAATGAGTTTAACGGAAGGAGACCGTTCGGGATCATCTGCCAGTAAGTAATCATTATAGTACCTCCTATTTTTTGTTCCACGGAGGTACATTTTCGGCTTACCTCAGCAGAACTAAATTAAAAAAACGGCTCGCGTGATAATCGTCCATAAAAGACAACTGTATTGATACGAGTGCAAAAATATAACTTTTATGGGAACCGCATCGCGGGGCCGCAAAAAATGTCCAAAAAAATTACCTTTGCAAAGAACCTAAATATAACGTGATGGGAAAGGTACTTGTTGTGGGAGCCGGCGGCGTGGGCACGGTTGCAGTGACTAAAATGGCAGGGATGACTGATGTTTTCAGTGAGATTATGCTTGCCAGCCGCACAAAATCAAAATGTGACGCCATAGCTGAACGGATAGGCGGTCACAGGGTGCAGACGGCAAGAGTTGATGCTGACAACGTGCCGGAAATGACAGAGCTCATCCGCTCATTCCGGCCTGATCTTGTTGTCAACCTTGCGCTTCCGTACCAGGACCTTAACATAATGGATGCATGCCTTGCCACAGGCGTTGCCTACCTTGACACCGCGAACTACGAACCGCCGGAGGAGGCAAAATACGAATATTCATGGCAGTGGGCGTACAATGAGCGCTACCGCGAAGCTGGGCTCACCGCGATACTGGGATGCGGATTTGACCCCGGGGTGACCGGAGTGTTCACAGCGCATGCCGCGAAGCATCACTTCAGTGAAATTCATTACCTTGACATAGTTGACTGCAATGCCGGCGATCACGGCAAACCCTTTGCCACCAACTTCAACCCGGAAATCAACATACGCGAAGTGACCCAGAAGGGCAAGTACTGGGAGAACGGCAAATGGATTTACACCGAACCCCATGAGATACACAAGCCTCTGACATATCCGGGCATCGGACCGAAAGAGTCGTATCTCATATACCATGAGGAACTGGAGTCACTTGTGAAGAACTACCCGACAATCAGGCGGGCAAGATTCTGGATGACCTTCGGACAGGAGTATCTAACCCATCTAAGGGTGATTCAGAATATAGGAATGGCAAGGATTGACCCGGTACTGTATAACGGAGTGGAGATCATTCCCATACAGTTCCTCAAGGCTGTCCTTCCTAACCCGGGCGAGCTGGGCGAGAACTACAAGGGATGGACAT
>DAIDJT010000127.1 GCA_027451265.1 Bacteroidales bacterium
TACGGCCCCAACGGCATCGGCGTACTCTACGGCAAGGCTGACATGCTCAACGAGCTGCCACCTTACCAGGGCGGTGGCGACATGGTGGCGAACGTCACATTTGAAAAAACGACTTACAATGTGTTACCCTTCAAGTTTGAAGCCGGCACGACTAATTTCACCGGTGCAATAGGACTGGCCGCCGCTCTTGACTACCTCACTGCACTGGGCCGCGGGGCTGTAGCAGAAAGGGAACGGACGTTATTAGCCCTGGCCACAACCGGGCTATCTGCCATTGAGGGTATCCGCATTTACGGCACCGCACCGCACAAGGTCTCGGTAATCTCATTCCTTCCGGGAACGATTCACCAGTATGATGCCGGCATGATTCTTGACAAGATGGGAATTGCGGTCAGGACGGGAACACACTGCGCACAGCCGTTAATGGAACGATACGGCATAACGGGGAATATCAGGGCTTCGATAGCCTTCTACAACACTGAGGAGGAGATTGAGGCACTGGTGAAAGGCGTAAGGAAGGTGACCGAAATGTTCGCATGATATAATATAATGACTATTAACGAAATACAGGATCAGATCATTGATGAGTTCACCCAGTTCGGAGACTGGATGGAGAGGTATGAGTATCTCATCGACCTGGGCAGGTCGCTCGGTCCTTTTGATGAGAGGCACAAGACTCCGGAGTACCTGATAGAGGGCTGCCAGAGCAAGGTGTGGCTCTACCCGTCATTTGAAAACGGCATCATAACCTTCTCCGCCGAGAGCGATGCGCTGATCACCAGGGGTATAGTAGCTCTGCTGGTACGGGTCTTTTCGGGACGCACCCCGGCAGAGATAGTCGACGCCAATATCTATTTCATTGAGAAGATCGGCCTGAGGGAGAACCTCTCCCCCACCCGGTCAAACGGCCTCCTGGCAATGATGAAACAGATGCGTCTGTACGCCCTGGCTTATAAATCAAAACAGGAACAGTCATGAACACTCAGGAGATACAGGAGACTGAAGCACGCATAGTTGGCGTACTCAGGAGCATCTTTGACCCCGAGATACCGGTAAACATCTATGACCTCGGCCTCATCTACGAAATCAGGGTTGACGAGGAGCAGATTGCGCATGTCACGATGACACTGACTGCTCCCAACTGCCCTATGGCTGAGGATCTCGTTGAGGAGGTCAGCTACAAGGTTGCCGGTATCAAAGGGGTTAAGGACTGTGACCTCAAGCTTACCTTCACCCCGCCGTGGGACCGCAGCATGCTGAGTGACGAGGCAAAGTTGGAGCTGGGATTGCTCTAGACCCGTCATAGGACCACAGCACACTGAGCGAGCAAGCAAAACATGACATGGGATTGCTTTGAAAATTATGTAACTTTACCAGTACAGGAAGAGTACCCAGAGATCCGGATATTGGCCTACGCGCTTGACTGAGAATACTTTGAGATTCGGACACTGACCGGGGTACCTGACTGAGACATATCTGTGATCCGGACATTGACCGGTGTACTTAACTGAGACTGCTCTTAAATCCGTACCGTGACCGATGCCCATAAAATAGCACTCACCTGGAAAATCCGCGAGAACCTGCGGATGGAAGGCTTTGATATTTACGGCATTACTCAGGCAACAGCCCATCATGAAGACAGTACCCACATAGCTGATTGGATCGCAGCCGGGAAAAACGGTTCAATGGGATTCCTTGAGAGAAACCTCGACAAAAGGGGAGATATAACCACGCTGGTTGAAGGTGCCAGATCAGTAATTGTGGCCGGAATACGCTATTACAGCAATGACTCTCCTGCCGGTGAAGATAACTATTTCGTCAGCCGCTATGCGCGTGTAAGGGATTACCACCAGGTAATAGAAGAAAAGCTGACCCGGGTTCAGAAGATAATTAAGAAAGAGATGCCTGATGCGGTTTCCCGGGCATTCTGCGATGCCGGTCCCGTCACCGAAAAGACATGGGCCATCCGTTCCGGGCTGGGATGGCGCGGCAAACACAGCCTTGTAATCAATAAGGATATTGGCTCATTCTTCTTCCTGGGTGAGATAGTAACCACGGCAGAATTCATTTATGACAACGCAACATCACGTGACCGGTGCGGCGAGTGTACACTCTGCCTCGAAGCCTGCCCCACCGGGGCCATTTGCAGCGACCGGACAATTGATGCCCGCCGTTGCATTGCATACCTCACAATAGAACATGAGGGTATTATACCTGAAGAATTCAGGGGAAAGACCGAAAAAATAATTTTCGGCTGCGACCGCTGCCAGGAAGTGTGCCCCTGGAACAGGAAGGCTGTCCGGTATTCAGATAAAGAACTGATACCTGATTTTCCTGTCACCTCCCTGACAAGAAAAGAGTGGCACAGCCTCACACCCGATGAGTTTAAAAGAATCTTCCGATCATCGCCAGTAAAGCGGACAGGCTATGAAAAGATCCGGAGAAATATTGATTTCGTCGATCACCGGTCACCCGGAGAGAATTGAGATCCCTCCTGGTTTCTGGCCAACAAGGACTCAGTAATTCCAGTTTGCTGTTCATTGATAAATCAACCCACTCCGGGTTAGCTGCCTGACAGCAACTTAATCCACGCCGGGCAGCCTCCCCGCAGTTGCTATTCAACCATCAGCCGTTCAATATCAAGCTTCTGCCTGTATCCCTTCCGGCCTTTTCCCGAATGGAGGATCTTGTACATTACAGGCACCACAATCAACGTCAGGAAAGTTGATAACAGCATACCTCCGATTATAACCCATGCCAGGCCGTTCCTCAGTTCAGCTCCTGACCCTTTTGAGAGGGCAACCGGAAGCATCCCTATAATTGTCGAAAGCGCTGTCATGAGAATCGGACGGGTACGGATCCGCACCGCCTGTATAAGAGCATCATTGATTTCCTTTCCTTCCTTTAAAGCATCATTGGCAAAGTCAACCAGCAGAATTGCGTTCTTACCGACGAGGCCGATAAGCATTACAAGTCCCAGCATGCCGTAAACGCTGAGTGCAGTGTTCGTCATTGCCAGCGCCAGGATAGCCCCGAGGATGGCAAGCGGAATGGAAAACAGAACGGCAAACGGATCCGTCCAGTTATTATACAGGACCACAAGCGAAAGGTAAATAAGGATAATCGACAGTAAAAGCGCCCCGGTCATGACAGTCATTGAATCACCCATTGACTGCATATCGCCGGTTACAACCAGTTTGGTCCCCTGCGGCTTTTTCATCTTGTCAATCCGGTCTTTGAATTCCTGTGAAACATCTCCTGAAGTTGCGCCAAGAACCTGTGTACGGATAGTGACAGAACTGTTCCGGTTGAATCTTTCAAGCCTGCTCGGACCGGTTCCGAGACTGATTTCAGCAAACTGTGACAACCTGATTGCCTCACCCCTGCTGTTCATAAAGGTAAGGTTACTGACATCGTCCACCTGTTCCCTGTATGCCTTGTCAGCTCTTATATTAATATCATATTCATAGTTGTTTTCTGTATACTTGAGCGAGTTGTTTCCCTGGTAGGTCATCTGCATTGTAAAACCGACATTGTCAAGCGTCAGGCCAAGTGCCGACATCTTATCCCGGTCAACGGAAACATTAATTTCCGGTGTTCCCCTTTCAACTGACAGTTCCTGCTGCATGGTGCCCGGAATTGAACGCATCACCTCAAGGGCCTGGTCGGCGAAGATCATCACGGAATCGGCATTGTTGCCGGTGATCACGTACTCAACAGCCGCTTTTGCAGCCTGACCCGTCACGGCAACACTGAAGATCTTTACTTTCGCATCAACAAGGTAATCAGACAGAGGCTTCTTGATTTTTGCAATGTATAGTTTGGTGTTCTCTTCACGCTGTCTTGCAGGCACAAGCTTCACATTAAGCTCTGCCAGGTATGGTGTTCCCTGCGTGCTCTGGGTGTTGTCACTTGTAAGCCCTACCATTGTGACAACCTTGGTAACCTCGGGTTTTACCCGGAACCAGTCTTCAGCTTTCCTTACAAGTGCATTCGATTCCTCAAGGGAGATATCCTTGGGCATTTCCAGCTGTACTATAAACTCCCCCCTGTCAACGTCAGGCAGGAACTCAAACCCGATGAAGCCCAACGGGAAAAGTGAAAACACAGCAACCGTAATTGCAAGAATGATCAGGGCAAGCCATCTTTTGTGAAAAAGGGCCCACTTCAATAACCCCGAAACCCAGAGTCCGAATGCCTCGATCAGTTTTTCAAACCATATCAGGAACTTCTGATAAAGGTTTTTTCCTGTCAGTACCTGGATATTACCGTACCTGGAAGTAAGGAGGGGCACGAGTGTAAGAGCAGCAAGAAGGCTGACGAGGATCGAGAAAATTATCACCCCGCAGAACTGTCTCAGGATGTCCGACACAAGCGTGTTTGTCAGGGCAATGGGCAGGAAAACAATTACCAGGACAATGGTTATTGAGATAACTGTAAATCCGATTTCCCTGATTGCATCCCATGAGGCCCTCACCCGGTTTTTACCCATCTCGATATGCCGGTACACGTTTTCTATTACCACGATTGCATCGTCTACAAGCACCCCGATGACAAGTGAGAGACCAAGCAATGACATCAGGTTAAGCGAAAAATGAAACAGGCTCATGCCGATGAACGTCGAAATCAGTGAAACGGGCACGACAATCATCACCACTATGGCATTCCTGAAATTGTGGAGGAAAAGCAACATTACCAGCGAGACGAGCAATACTGCCAGGAGAAGGTCAGTCAGCACTGAAGAGATCGACTCACGGGTGAAGTCGGTAGAGTCCTGTGCAATCTCCATTTTAAGGTTGTTTTCGGAGTATTCATTTTCGAGTGATGCAATTGTCTTCCGGATATTATCGCTTACATCAACAGCATTGGCATCCGACTGCTTGTATATATTGATGAGTATTGCATCTTCCCCGTTAACCCGGGCGAGGCTGGAGGGATCCTTGATTGCATCCGTGATTTCCGCTATATCCTGCAACCTTATCTGTGAACCTGTCTGAGTTGTCATCACCACAAGGTTCCTGATTTCATCAACGCTCGCGAATTTACCTGAAAGACGGACCGCTGTCTGGGTCTCCGGATTCCGGATGCTGCCTGTCGGGAAATCAAGATTTGAAGATCTTATGACTCCCTGTATCTGGGCAGGTGTGACACCAAGAGCCCGCATCCGCGTGGCATCGAGATTTACCTGTATCTCCCTCTGCAATCCTCCGATCAGAGTCCCTTTTGAGACCCCTTTAATTCCGGAGAGCTGCGGGAGAATCCGCTTGTCCATCAGGTCAAAAAACTGCGTCGCTTCAAGATCCGATGTCGCTGATAAAATAATTATTGCCTTATCATCAACAGTTACCTTGGAAATAACCGGCGACAGAACAGAAACCGGCAGCTGCGATCTTTTTGCATCAATATAGTTCTGGGCATCGGTTATTGATTTGTCTATGTCAGTGCCGTACTTGAACGTGACAAAGAGCATTGACATGCTCTCATAGGAATATGACTGTATCTTGTCAATGCCTTCCATGCTTGAGAGAGCATCCTCAACTTTGCGGGTGACGGAATTCTCCACTTCCGTGGGTGATGCACCCGGGTAAATGATCTGGACATTTATAACCGGGGGAGTGAATTTCGGCATCAGCTCGGCGCTCAGGCTTCTGTAGCTGATATAACCGAGGATCGAAAGAACCGAAAACAAGACAATTACATATATCGGTCGCTTTATTGATATTTCTGATATTTTCATCTGTGATTCATTTAGTCATGTCAGAACTTTACTCTTTCCGGATCGGCAGCTTACCGGTCTGCTTTTTTCTTTACGGTCACTCCGTCCGATACATTGATGAGTCCTGAGACCACTATACTGTCACCGGACTGGAGCCCGCTGAGTATCTCTACCTTATTGCCTGTCATGGCACCAACAGTCACTTCCTTTTCAGAAGCCCTGCCATTATTGACAGTATAAACCTTCGCATTTTTCACACTCCCGGTGATGGCGCTCCTGGGAATCATTATTACATTCTGATTTGCCTCAATATCAAAATTCGCGGTTATGTACATTCCGGCTTTCAGTTCCTTCTTGTCACGGCCTGAAACAGATATTTCAACCGGATAATTAAGGGACCTGTCAGCCTTTGATCCGACATACGTAATAGTCCCCGGGTATTCCTCGCCGGGAAATGCATCACACTTGATTCTTACATTCTTCCCTTTTTCAAGGAGAAGCACCTGTCGCTCCGTGACATTGCACCATGCCCTGAGCTGGGAATCATCAATAATATCGAAAAGCCTTGCACCCGGATTGAGATAGGCTCCGACCTCGACATATCGCTTAATTATTGTACCTGAAATCGGCGATTTGATCTTCGCATCGGCAAGACGGCGCTTGCTGCTGATATATCTGCTCTCTGCAGCAATGAACTGCGTCCTTATGGTTTCAAGCTGCTGATCGGTCACTCCACCGCTCCTGTTCGCATTGGTAAACCGTTCAAGATCTGTCTTAAGGGCATTATATGCTGCCTCGCTGGCTGCAAAATCAGCTTTCAACATCTCATCATCGGCCTGGACAAGTACCTGGCCCTTGCTGACATGAGTCCCTTCATCGGCCAATACTTCAAGAACCCGTCCTGATACATCGGATACAAAGGAGAGCTCGCGGAACGGCTCGAGAGAACCATTGGATGAAAAGCTCATGTTTGCCTGTTCTTCTTTCACCACATCCAACCCCACGGTTACACTTGTTGATGCCTCCGAGGCAATCTGCGTTTTTTCAAAACTGCGCTTCTTATTGATAACCAGAATTATGGCAATTACTGCTATCAGGCCTGTTACTGCGATAATTGATATTAGTTTTTTCATGATTTTGAAGATTTTGCCTCCCCTGGTTGCCCTGGCGGGACTCCAGGCTCTGCATTGTCTGAATTATTTGATTTTTTGAATATTTTCTGTTTGACTGATTACCTGACAAGCTCCCTGATGGTACCGTTGGCCTTATGAAGCTCCACATATGCCTTCATGAAGTTGTTGAGTGCATCGGCATAACTCATCTGTGCCTGTACCAGTGAAGAGTTTGAATTCAGTACGTCTGACATTGAAGCTATGCCCTGCGAATAGTTCTTTTCGGTGATGCGGTACACCTCTTCAGCAAGAGACATGTTCGCCTTCTGAACCTGGATGGCACTGCGGCTATCCTCCAGCTTTAGCAATGCATTCTCATAGGCCATGTTGAGCGACTGTTCAAGAATGACTCCGTCTTCCTTGATTTTGCGGATTTCAAAGTCAGCCTGCTTTATCTTTGAGCTCCTCGAAAGCCCCCCGAATATAGGGATACGCAGGTTCAGCCCTGCCATCGATGATCCGTACCAGTAATTCGTTTCCCCCCTGAAAAACTCATCGGATACGCCGTTGTAATTATAGTTTATCATCGCTGTCAAAACAGGAAAACTTTCATAAATGGCTGCCTTTTTTTGCAACAGCTGCAGATTCTGCTGCCGTGTCAGCATTTTGTAAGAGGTATGAAGGTTGGGATCAAAATCCTGGAAATCCCCTGTTTTTGCCTGGCTCT
>DAIDJT010000128.1 GCA_027451265.1 Bacteroidales bacterium
GGCGCTGACAGAGTTTCGTTTGACGTTAGTGCCAGGGGCATGAAATCAGTGCCGGGTAAAAATGAATTTCCGTTTGCTGAAAGCTTGTTGTCCGGTCCGGCCACAGCCGCAACATTGACCCTGAAAGACTGAAGCCCTGATCCCACGAACGGGACCGCCCCGGCTTTCTTAAATTCCTTCATTATAAACAGTGCCGCAAGGGAGTCTCCCCCCGTTCCCGTCCCTCTTCCGGAAAACCGGTCGGAGGCAAGCTGCCCGGCAAGATAGCCAAGCTCATCGGTGGTAATAGCTGCCCTTTTGCCCGTGCCGGCACATGAGGTGATGAATATGGCGGCACATATGATAAAAAATGTTTTCATAATCACAGTTATCGTGCCGACAAAAATAACAATCTTTTAATACCAAGTGTGTGTGATATATGCAATGAGGGGATTGCATAAAGAAGCCTGCAAAAAATGAAGTCTGCCGGGAAGGTGCTGATGTCACCCGCCCGGCAGACCGATATTTACTACAGTCTTTATTGCACTAAAGTGAGTTGTTTCCGGAAGGGTCAGTTGTGCGGCCAACTACCTGAAAAACAGCAACCGATAACAGACAACCGATAACAGACAACCGATAACCGATAACCGATAACTAACAACTAACAACCTATTCTCAGGCGAACTGCAGGATAGCTTTCTTAATGAGTGAGATGGCGTCACGCAGCTGCTCCTCGGTAATGACAAGGGGAGGAGCGAAGCGGATGATGTGACCGTGGGTCGGTTTGGCGAGGACACCGAGCTCCTTCATTGCCAGGCATACATCCCATGCCTCCTTGCCGTTCTTTGGCCTGATTACGATGGCATTGAGCAGGCCCTTTCCGCGTACCAGTTCAATCATGTCTGACTTTAAAGCTCTCATCTCATCACGGAATATTTTTCCGAGTTTTTCGGCTTTTTCGGCAAGCTTTTCATCCCTGATAACCTCAAGTGCTGCAATTCCCACCTTGCAGGCCAGCGGGTTGCCGCCGAAGGTTGAGCCGTGCTCGCCCGGCTTGATTGTCATCATGATCTCATCGTCAGCCAGAACTGCTGATACAGGCAACACACCTCCGGAGAGCGCTTTGCCAAGTATAAGGATGTCAGGTCTCACTCCCTCATGATCACATGCCAGGAGCTTGCCGGTACGGGCTATGCCTGTCTGAACCTCATCTGCAATGAAGAGCACATTATGCTTCCTGCAGAGGTCATATGCCTTTTTGATGTACCCTTCGTCCGGCACGAATACCCCTGCTTCGCCCTGGATTGGCTCAACCAGGAAGCCAGCCACATCCGGATCAGAAAGTGCCTCCTCAAGAGCGGAAATGTTGTTGTAGGGGATGGTGATGAATCCGGGGGTGAACGGACCGTAATCCTTCCTGGCATCAGGATCGGTCGACATCGAAACGATTGTGATTGTGCGTCCGTGGAAGTTGCCTTCGCAGACGATTATCTTCGCCTGGTTCTCCTTTATACCTTTCACGAGGTATGCCCATTTGCGGCAGAGCTTCAGCGCTGTCTCATCGCCCTCGGCGCCTGAATTCATCGGCAGCACTTTGTCATAGCCGAAATACTTTGTTACAAATTCCTCATACTCTCCCAGTACTGAATTGAAGAATGCTCTTGATGTCAGGGTGAGCTTTGAGGCCTGTTCAGTCAGGGCACTGATGATTTTGGGGTGGCAGTGACCCTGGTTCACAGCCGAGTATGCCGAGAGAAAGTCATAGTAACGTTTCCCTTCCACGTCCCATACAAATGGTCCCTGGCCCCTGTCAAGCACTACCGGCAGTGGATGGTAATTGTGTGCTCCGTACTTCTCTTCTCTTTCAATGTAATCATGAGGTTTCATAGCTCAGTATTTTATAGTTTCACTTTCAGTCAGAGGGAGGCAATAATACAAAGGTTTTTCGACAAAAAGAAAGAGAGGAATCAGCTTTCTTCTTCGCCCGGGAAGTCCGGCCTCTTTTACCTGGAGAAAAGAGAAAATCAGCCCTCTTCTTCACCCAACAGATCCGGCCGCTTATCCCTTGTGATACGGAGAGACTCCTCGAAGCGCCATTTTTCGATCTCCGGGGTATTGCCACCGATGAGAATATCAGGCACTTTCCAGCCCATGAACTCGGCCGGCCTTGTATACTGCGGCGGGGCCAGGAGCCCGTCCTGAAACGAGTCTGAGAGGGCTGACTCAGCATCGGAGATGGCGCCAGGGAGGAGCCTCACGATGGCATCCGTTATGACTGCAGCCGGAAGCTCGCCGCCGGTGAGGACGTAATCTCCAATGGATATCTCCCTGGTAATCAGATTGTCCCTGATTCGCTGGTCAATGCCTTTGTAATGACCTGCCAGAATAATTATGTTTTCCTTCATTGACAGCTCATTGGCAACCGCCTGTGTGAACCGCGTACCGTCAGGGGAGGTGTAGATCACCTCATCATACTTTCTCTCCGATGTCAGATGGGTGATGCAATTGAAAACCGGCTCAATCATCATCACCATTCCGGCACCGCCTCCAAAAGGATAGTCGTCAACACTCCGGTGCCTGTCATTGGAAAAGTCGCGCAGGTCAATAATATTGATTTCGGCGATACCCTTCTGGCGTGCCCTCCGTATTATTGATTCGTCGAACGGACTGCGCAGCAGCCCGGGAAGTACCGTTATTATATCAATTCGCATAAAAATCCCGTTTGGTAAATCTAATACAGTTTTTTTGTATATTTGAAAACGACAAGTCGAAATTAACCATTTAAAAAATTTAGAACATGGGAAAATTTGTTATCTCGAAGAGGAAGAACGGTGAGTTTCAATTCAATCTTCTTGCCGGCAATGGCCAGGTAATTCTTACCAGCGAGGGTTATGCATCAAAGCCTTCATGCATGAATGGCGTCAAATCAGTCATGAAGAATGCCGCTGATGTAAAGAGATTTGAGTCAAAGGTTGCCAAGAACGGGAAGTTCCATTTCAACCTCAAGGCTGGTAACGGCCAGGTGATAGGCAAGAGCGAGCTGTACGAATCAGAAACAAGCCGCGAAAACGGTATTGCCTCGGTGAAGAAGAACGCTCCCGGTGCAACAATTGATGACCAGACCAAGGCTTAATTACTGTTATCTTTCGTAGACGATTTTTCCGTCAACGATAGTATAATCTGCTTTAACTGACATAATCATCTTCTCAGGGGTATTGAAGATATTTTCTGAGAGGATGGTTATGTCTGCAAGATACCCCTCCCTGATCATTCCTTTCCTGTCTTCCATGAACTGGGCATATGCTGCTCCCAGGGTGTAGTATTCAATAGCTTTTTCCATCGTTATCTTCTCCATCGGGAACCACCCGTCGCCTTCTTCGCCTTTTCTGTCCTTGCGCGTCACGGATGCGTACAGACCCTCCATAGGGTTGAGAGGCTCCACTGAATAATCGGTTCCGAAGGCGAGTTTTGCCCCGCTGTCTGCGAGGCTCTTCCATGCATAAGCCCAGCGGCTTCTTTCGGTACCGATTCTTTTCTCGGCAAAACGCTTGTCAGTAATACAGTGCGTGGGCTGCATTGAAGGGATCACCCCCAGGGCTGCAAACCTCGGTATATCCTGTTCTGTAAGTATCTGGGCATGCTCGGAGCGGTGTCGGCTGTCACGCACGCCGTTGACCACGCGGGCTTTTTCATATGCATTGAGTATCCAGTTGTTGGCCTTCGGCCCGATGGCATGGATCCCTATCTGGAAACCCCTGCTGTCAGCGGCGAGTACGCGCGTCTCAAGTTCCTCATAGCTCATCTGCGGGAGACCGCTCTTGCCGGGCTCATCAGCAAAAGGCTCAAACATCATTGCGGTGGCTGAACCCAGCGTGCCGTCCATGAAATCCTTCAGGTAACCAAACCTTATCCATTCGCCCGATGCCGGGTACTTCTGCCGGAGGGCTTCGTACCTGTCAAGCCTGGCCGGGTCAGCGGTGAGCTCACCTCCGATATCCAGCCGGCAGGTGAGTTTTCCTGCAGCCATAATTGAGTCATACATGTCAAAGTCAGCGCTGCCCGGTATCTGGATGCTTGTTATGCCATATCCTGCCGCCTGTTCCAGCGCCAGGAGATAGCCCCGCCACTCCCGTTCACGCTCCTCAGCGGCTGTCCGCTCCACCTTGACCGCACCGGTCCTTATAAGTGACATGGCACTCTCCTTCAGTATGCCTGTTGGCTCGCCTGTGACAGGGTCACGCATTATCTCGCCCCCGAACGGGTCAGGTGTTTTGCGGGTTATGCCTGACTGCTTCAGAACATAACTGTTCACCAGTGCGCTGTGGCCGTCAGTGCGGCGCAGCACCACAGGGTTATCCGGCGAAACGGCGTCAATAAGCTCCTTTGCCGGCCATTGGCGGGTGGTGAACATTTCATGCTCCCAGTGGCCGCCGTATATCAGCTGCCCCTTCTGTGACCGTTCAACCTGCTCAAGTACCTTCTGTGTTATGACAGCAGGGTCAGTGACGTACCTCAGTTCAATGTAATCAGGGTCAACCGGACCGAAGTGGGCATGGGCATCATTGAACCCTGGCATGACGGTCCGCCCGGCCGCATCAATCATCTTCGTCGACTGCGGGTCAACATAACGGCTTATTTCTTTTTCTGTCCCAACCGCTACTATCCTGTTCCCCCTGACAGCTATGGCTTCAGCATGCGGACTGAGTGAATCAGCAGTAATAACCACTCCGCCGGTGATGACCAGGTCAGCTTTCTCCGGTTGGCTGCATCCGGTGAAAGCCATGGATATAAACACCGCAATCATCAATATTCCCTGTTTCATAGCAACGATTTTAATAAAACCGATGCAAGATAAGAAAATAGGCACTATTTTAGTTGCTCATATAAACCTGTGAACATAAACTCCAATTTTTGATCGCATGAAGAACAAGGTCATTCCACAAGGGTATCTGTATCCCAAAGGATATACAAATTATGTATTCATACTACTGTTTCTTCTTTACATGTTTGACTACATCGACCGGGTTGTAGTCACATCGATGTTCATTCACATTGAGCAGGACCTTGGTATCACCCACACCCAGAGCGGTTTGCTTGTGTCGGCTGTATACTGGGCAATTGTGTTGCTCACCTTCCCGGTATCAATCCTTGTTGACCGCTGGAACCGGACCAAGACCATCGGGATAATGGCTGTCCTCTGGAGCATTGCAACGGCTCTCTGTGCACTTACAGGTAATTTTGTACAGCTGGTACTGACCAGGGCGTTGATCGGAATAGGTGAGGCAGGATACGCACCGGGAGGAAGCGCCGTTATCTCAGGTCTCTATCCTGAAGAGAAGAGATCAAAGATGATGGGTCTGTGGAATGCGTCCATACCGCTTGGAACTGCAATCGGTGTTCTCCTTGGGGGAATCATCGCCGCCAGGCTTGGATGGAAGCATGCATTCGGCCTGGTGGCACTTCCGGGACTGATAGTTGCCATTCTGTTTTTCTTTGTCAAGGACTACAAGACTGTCGATCTTTCATTTACAAACAGCAATAACGAGAAGGTCAGAATGAAGAAAGCTGACATGGCCCGGGAGTTCCTTTCAAGACCTTCACTCATTTTTACGTACTTCGGTTTTGCTGCAGTTGTCTTCGTTACAACCTCCCTTATCACCTGGCTCTCAACCTATTTCCATGCTACGCGCGGTCTGTCGTCGGAAAAAGCCGGATCCATGGCCAGCGTGGTCATGGTGCTGGCTATAGTGGGAGCTCCCCTGGGAGGCATAATCACTGACCGCTGGCGCAAATCAAACATCCGGGCCCGTCTGCTCTTCCCGACAATCACGTCCCTGCTCGCCGCTCTCTTCCTGCTAATTGCACTCTGGCTGACCAGCGGGACGCTGCAATACGTATTCTTCCTGTTGATGGGCGTCACGGTGACTGCCTTCGTTCCTGCTGCCGCAGCTGTCACTCAGGACGTAATCCATGCCGGGATGAGGGCCATGTCATATGCCGTGGCGGTTGTGGTACAGAACCTTCTCGGCGCATCCACGGCACCCCTGGTAATAGGCCGGCTTTACGACCTGTATGATATCAAGACGGCCATGGCGATTCTTCCGTTCATGCTTCTCCTTGGCGCAATACTCTTTTATGCCGGATCACGTTATTATGTGAAAGATCTGGACAAAACAGCCAAAATAAAGCTGGAAGCCGAAAGGGTGATAGGATAATTGTCTCATCTTAAATGATAAACAACAGGGACAATATTGCCTGGGCGTGGTCAGGTGACAGCAACATAATCTGGCATATTCTGCCCTGAAGAAGAATAGCAGAGGTTGGTTTGATTATTTTATAGTAGTTTTGCTTTCCGAAAACAGACTGAGATGAAAGAACTTTTGCGGAACAAATACTTTAAATTCGGCATAGCCGGTGTTATTTACCTGCTCTGGGTAATCTGGGTGGGCAATTACTGGCTGTTGCTCGGACTGCCGATAGTATTCGACATCTATGTCAGTAAAAAAGTAAACTGGGCATTCTGGAAGAAGCGCCAGGGCAAGAACCATATTGTCATTGAATGGCTTGATGCACTGATCTTTGCGGTGATAGCCGTGACTCTTATCAATATCTTCCTCTTCCAGAACTACCGTATACCAACTCCCTCAATGGAGAAGACACTGCTTGTGGGAGACCACCTGGCGGTGAGCAAGGTGGCCTACGGACCACGCATGCCCAATACACCCCTGGCGTTCCCTTTCACACAGCACACAATGCCATTCACCGGCGGAAAGGGAAAGTCATGGTCTGACCTCATCCACTGGAAGTACAAGAGGCTCAAGGGATTCGGCCATGTTAAAAACAATGACATCGTCGTTTTCAACTTCCCGGCAGGTGACACCGTCTGCCTTGAGCAGCAGGCTGTCAGTTACTATGAGATACTTCGGGAACGCATTGAAATGCTTACTGCCGAAGATATCAGGTTAGGGAAACCGGTGAAGGATAAGGATGAATACTATTCGGTTGCACGGCAGATGGTATGGAATGAGTATACGGTGATCTACAGACCCGTTGACCGGCGTGACAACTACGTGAAGAGATGCGTGGGCATACCCGGTGACACGGTTCTGATACAGGGCGGGAAACTCCTTGTGAACAGCCGCGAGGTTAAGGAATATGAAACCCAGCAGACTTCATACTACGTCAGGACAAACGGCACCCGGATCAATCCCAAGACATTTGAAAGGATGGGAGTCTCAAAATCAGATCAGTCAATCATGCTTTCTGGCACGGTTTACCGGCTTCCGCTCACCCGCAGCAATGCGGAGACTATCTCCGGTTTTGCCAATGTTACGGGAATTGAAGCCGATTATCACAGGCCGGGGGAGTATACGCCGGCTGTCTTTCCGCATGATCCGCAGTACCGCTGGAACGAGGATTACTTCGGCCCTTTGTGGATCCCAAGGAAAGGGGTTACAGTCACCATTGACCTGACCAATATCAATCTCTATTCCTCGATTATTGACATTTATGAAGGGAACGAACTTGAGGTGCGTGATTCGGTTATCTA
>DAIDJT010000129.1:0-7173 GCA_027451265.1 Bacteroidales bacterium
ACATAGCCTGCACTTCATCCAATGCAAAACAGATAATAGAATCTCTTCCTCCTGACGAAAAGATAATCTTCGGCCCTGACAGAAACCTGGGGAATTACATAAAAAGTCTTACCGGACGTGACATAGTTGTCTGGGACGGGGCGTGCCATGTACATGAACAGTTTTCTCTCGAAGCGATCCTGAAGCTGAAAAATGAAAATCCGGGCTCAAAAATAATTGCTCATCCTGAATGCGAAAAGCCTGTCAGGCTTGTTGCCGACTACATCGGCTCGACATCAGGACTTCTATCATTCGTGAGCAAAGATGTGGGCAAGGTTTTTATCGTTGCCACAGAACCGGGTATTCTATACCAGATGAAAAAGGCAGAGCCGGACAAGAAATTCATTCCTGCGCCACCCAAGGATTCAACATGCGGATGCAGTGAATGCAACTTCATGAAGCTTATTACGCTTGAAAAGATATATAAATCCCTTAAATTTGAAGAGCCGGAAGTAACTGTTGATCCTTCAATAATTGAACGTGCGGCAGTACCCATTAAAAGAATGCTTGAGATATCAGCTAAACTGGGCTTGTAAAATGAAGAGGATATTTCTGATCATGCTGGCTTTCATTCCTGCGCTCCTGACTGCGCAACAGAACGCCCAGCTGCAGGACGGGTATCAGCAATTCAGGTATCCGAACGGCAATATATCCAGCGAAGGAAACATAAGAAACGGAAAACCGGATGGTTACTGGAAAAGCTATTATGTGACAGGAGTACTCAAGTCTGAAGGAAAAAGAACAAGCTTTCTCCTTGACAGCATATGGGTATTCTATGACCAGGCCGGAGACACTACCGAAAAAATAAGCTACCTGCTCGGTAAAAGAAACGGTTTTTCACTTAAATACCGCAGAGATCCTGTCTACGGAATCTATGTTTACACATCAGAACTCTACGCGGGAGACAAAAAGGAAGGGATGGCACGAATGTACTTTCCTGACGGGAAGCTTAAACAGACCATTCCCTATGCTGACGGGAAGAAGGATGGCCTTTCCCGGGAATATGACCGTGACGGAAAAATCATCACACTCCTTGAGTACAACAATGATTTCCTCATCAGCCGCGAAAGGATAAACTTTACCGATGCTCAAGGAATGAAACAGGGCGAATGGATTGACTTTTATCCCGACGGCAGCAGGCATACAGAGCGCAGCTACCGGGATGACCTGCTTCACGGCTATTACAAGGAATATGACGAAAGGGGCAGGCTGCTGGTTACCCTGCTCTATGACAGCGGTAAAGTCACGGGAACTGACATTGACAACAGCGCGGAGATTGATATTCAGAACAGGTATGATGAGGCCGGCCGTCTGATATATTCGGGCCCGTACAAGGAGGGAGTACCGGTGGGTATACACCGTGAGTACAATGCTGACGGAACAATCAAAAGTGCACGTATTTACAATGATAACGGTGTACTGATCTCGGAGGGCATAGTTGACGCCGAGGGTAACCGTACGGGGCCTTGGAAAGACTTTTCTGCAGCAGGCACGCTGATTGCGGAGGGTAACTATACCGCCAACAGGAGAACTGGTTTTTGGAAGTATTACAACAATGCAGGCAAGCTTGAACAGGCCGGATTATACAGCAGCGGACGCATTGACGGCACATGGCGCTGGTATTATCCTGAAGGTGAACTTCTTCGCGAGGAAGATTACTACCAGGGAAAGCGCGACGGCAACTATACAGAATATACCCGCACCGGGGAAATAATTGCCCAGGGCACATATGCTGACGGTGAGCGTAACGGTTTATGGAAGGTCACGACAGGAGACAATACCGAAGAGGGTGAATACCTGCTGGGCCTTCGCAACGGGGAATGGAAGTCATTTTACCCGGGAGGAAAGCTCAGGTACAAGGGTGATTTCAGGCAGGGAAATCCTGAGGGTCATCACATCCTGTATTATGAGAACGGGAGAACCAGGGAAGACCGGTATTACCGTAATGGCCTGCGCACCAAAACATGGAAAAAATTTGACGAGCTCGGCGAAGTGATCCTCACAATCACTTACCGTGATGATGTGGAAACAAGCATTAACGGCGTGCCCGTAAACCTTCCTGAAAGCAGCGTAAAGCGGATCAAGTAAAGGGCTGATGGAGGAACAGTTCAACCTGCGAAAAGAGATTACCCTGGCCGGTGATGCGGAGCTCGAGAAACAGCTGCGTCCACTTACATTTTCTGATTTCAAGGGTCAGCAGCGCATAACTGACAATCTGAGCGTTTTTGTCACAGCAGCGTTGCAGAGGGGCGAGGCACTTGACCACGTGTTGCTGCACGGCCCGCCGGGGCTGGGTAAGACCACGCTGGCCGCCATCATCTCCAATGAACTGAAAGTCAAGCTGAAAATCACATCAGGTCCTGTACTTGACAAACCCGGAGACCTGGCTGGGCTCCTTACCAGCCTTGATGAGGGAGACGTGCTCTTCATAGATGAGATACACCGTCTCCACCCGGTGGTGGAAGAGTATCTCTATTCTGCCATGGAGGACTACCAGATAGACATAATGATTGACAAGGGACCCGGTGCCCGGTCTGTCCAGCTGAAGCTCAATCCATTCACCCTGATAGGAGCAACAACCCGGTCAGGCCTGCTGACAAGCCCGCTTCGCGCACGCTTCGGTATAAAGTTTCACCTTGAATATTATGATGCCCCGGTTCTGAAGGGAATAGTCAAGAGATCGGCCTCCATATTGAAAGTTTCAATTAATGAAAGTGCAGCAGCTGAAATAGCATCGAGGAGTAGGGGCACACCCAGGATTGCCAACGCGTTGCTGAGAAGGGTGAGGGATTTTGCACAGGTCAAGGGAAGCGGTGCAATTGATCTCGATATCACAAGGTATTCCCTTGAAGCCCTGAATATTGACAAGCACGGCCTTGACGAGATGGATAACCGGATACTGAAGACCATCATTGAAAAGTTCAGGGGCGGACCGGTAGGCCTGAACAACGTGGCCACCGCAGTGGGAGAGGAAAGCGGTACCATCGAGGAGGTTTACGAACCGTTTCTCATAAAGGAGGGTTACATCAAGCGCACCCCGCGTGGTCGTGAAGCCACAGAACGGGCATACAAACACCTTGGTATTGTAAGGGGAACGGAAGAGACGCTTTTCTAAGCAGCGTCAGGAACTTATCTTTTCAAGTCCTTTCTGATCTATTATCTTGATCTTGCGCCCGGTCAATTCAATAAGCCGGTCACTCTTGAATTCCGATAAAAGACGTATGACTGATTCTGTGGCAGTCCCCACTATATTTGCAAGCTCTTCGCGGGTCAGCGAAATGCGGAGGTATTTCTGGTCATCAAGACCGAAATCCCTTACAAGACTCAGCAGCACTTCGGCCACCCTCTCCCTTACCGTCTTCTGGGCTATGTCAGTTATATATGAGTTGGCTTCCGCAAGCTCATGGCATGTCAGCTTAACCACCTCAAACGCAAACGCCGGGTTTGTCTTTACAAACTGGATCAGCAGTTCCGAAGGGATGAAACATACCTGGCAGTCTTCTATCACCTTTGCTGATGTACAGGCAGGTTCATTGCTCAGGACTGACCTGTAGGCAATTATCTCACCTTTCCTGGCAAAGCGGATGATCTGCTCCTTGCCGTCTATCCCTGTTTTGAAGACCTTGATGATACCTGAATTGATGCAATAGAATCCGCTGATCCTGTTGCCTTCATGGTAAAGGATATCACCTCTTTTGTAGCGCCTGAAATCCTTCTCGAAATTCAGCCTGTCAGTCTCATCACGTGTCAGAAAGCGGAATACTGAACTGGTTTCAAAGGCGCATTTGTCACAGAATGATATTGTAAAGTCATGCTGTTTCATAAATCTGACTATTAGGGCGACAAAGGTGGTTATAAATTCCTAAAAATCATAATATTTCCGTACGGAACTGGTTCAGAAACCTTATGTCATTTTCAAAATACAGCCTCAGGTCATTAACCCCGTATTTCAGCATGGTTGCTCTCTCAATTCCCATCCCGAACGCATATCCGGTGTACTTTTCCGAATCAATGCCGCAGGCCTCCAGGACATTCGGGTCAACCATCCCGCATCCAAGCAGTTCGAGCCAGCCTGTTCCCTTGCATACGTTGCATCCTTTACCTCCGCATATGTTGCAGCTTATGTCCATTTCGGCCGAAGGCTCGGTAAAGGGGAAGAATGACGGCCTCAGCCTGATCCTAACTTCTTTTCCAAACAGCTCGGTGGCAAAATAGAGAAGCGTCTGCTTCAGATCCGCAAACGATACGTTTTCAGCGACATATAATCCTTCCACCTGGTGGAAGATACAGTGGGCACGGGCAGAAACCGCTTCGTTCCTGAAGACCCTTCCCGGGGAAATTGTGCGGATAGGCGGTTTCTGGTTCTCCATCACCCTGACCTGCACGGAGGAGGTATGGGTTCGTAAAAGAACGTCATGAGGGTCAGATTCGGTGCCAGATTTCTTTTCAATGAAGAAGGTATCCTGCATATCACGGGCAGGGTGGTCACTGGCAAAATTCAGCAGCGTGAAAACATGATTGTCATCCTCTATTTCTGGACCCTCCGAGACAGTGAATCCGATACGGCTAAAGATGTCAATGATCTCATTCCTGACTATTGATATGGGATGACGCGTCCCCTCCCCGAATGGGATGGCAGGCATGGACAGGTCCGTTGATGACTGAACCGTCTCGGTCATTGCAAGACGCTCCCTGTGTTCATTGTATTTATCCGTTGCCAGCTGTTTCAGGTCATTCAGCAGCTGCCCGGTCTCCCTTTTCGCATCGGGCGGAACATTCCTGAATCCATCGAACAGTGCAGATATCAGACCCTTCTTGCTCAGAAAGGAAATCCTGAACTGCTCAAGGCTGGCCTCACCATCAATACCGAATTCCTCAATCTCTCTCCTTAATTCTGCTATCCTTTCCTTCATCTCAAAATTGCCTGTTACCTGGTGATCTTCACTTTAACGATTCTTATGTCCTTAACGGGTTTGTCAGTCATGTCGGTTGCAGTACCCGCAATGGCATCAACCACTTCCATTCCTTCGAGAACCTCCCCGAAAACTGTATAGGCGCCGTCAAGAAAGGGGGTGCCGCCTTCAGTTTTGTATACTGTTCTGCGGTTTTCGGGCATTACATACGGACCGGCCTCCTCCATGGCTTCATATGCCTTTATGATTGCTGCCTGCTGTATTTCATCCTCTGACATTTCCTTTCCGTCCTGTGCCGCTTCCTTGCGGAGGTCGAGAAGAGCCTTGTTGTAGAGAAACTGCCTGCGGTTGTACTCTATACGCTGTGTTGTGGCGGCAAGATCCTCATCATTGTAGACTTTCCCCTGTACGATGTAAAACTGTGTTCCGGAAGAGTTTCTTTCCGGGTTTACATCATCACCGGTACGCGCCGCGGCCACGGCTCCCCTCCTGTGGAAAAGGGAATCATTAATCTCTGCCGGGATGGTATAGTCATCACTGATGAGCGATGAATCCTGACGTGTGGAACCGTCTCCGGTCTGGATCATGAAGTCTTTTATTACACGGTGGAATGTGACACCGTTATAAAAGCCGCTTTCGGCCAGTTTGATGAAGTTGTCACGGTGTAATGGAGTGAGGTCGGAAAGAGATATGACGATGTCTCCCTCGGTGGTCTGTATCTCGGCACGAACGCCTTTTCTGCTGCCTGTCGAGCACCCGGCAATTATCAGGGCTGTTGCCAGTGACATGACGATGCGGAATGAAGTCCTCATTTTCTTTAAATTTACGAATGACAAAGATATATATTTGCAGTAAGAGTTAAGCATGAACGATATACGCAAACTTGCGGGGCAGACGGTAATATACGGATTTGGAACAGTAGTGCCGCGATTCCTGAACTACGCCCTGCTGACGCCCTTTTATACCCGCATTCTTGGTCTTGAGCAATACGGTGTTGTCACGGAGCTTTATGCCTGGATGGTTCTGGCGCTTGTCATCCTTACCTACGGGATGGAGACCACCTACTTCAGGTATGCGGGAAAAAAGGCTCCGGCAGAAAAGGTATACGGCACTGCACTCATCAGCCTCTTTACAACCTCAGCCCTGTTTATTCTTGCATTATCGCTGTTTATAAATCCGGTATCGCGATTTCTCGGTTATGGGCAACACCCGGAGTATATCCGGATGTTTGCGTGGATAGTGGCCATTGATGCATTTTCGGCAATCCCGTTCGCATGGCTCCGGAACAATAACCGGCCCGCAGTCTTCAGTGCTCTTAAGATCGTAAACGTGTTGGTAACGATTGTAATAGCCTTCTTCTTTCTGAAGATCGCTCCGTCACTGGCAGAAAAGGGGAACATGTGGATTTACAAAATATGGAACCCTGATTTCCAGGTGGGATATGTCTTTGTGGCAAACCTTGCCGGATCAGCCATTACGCTTATATGCCTTGTTCCGTTTATTTTCAGGATAAAGCCGCTGTTTGACGGGAAGCTGCTCGGCAATATGCTGGCATACAGCTGGCCTTTGCTGATAGGCGGTATGGCCGGTTCACTCAACGAAGTGCTCGACAAGATCCTCCTTCGCAGGCTGATTGGTGGAGCAGAGGGCCTTGCCACAGTCGGTCTTTACGGCGCCGGATATAAAGTCGGTGTGCTCATGTCCCTGTTTATCCAGATGTACCGCTTTGCGGCAGAGCCCTTCTTTTTTGAAAAGGCGGGTAGCAAAGATGCGAAGGAGACATATGCGGTTACAATGAAATATTTCGTGATAACGGCACTGATACTATTCCTTGGCATTAATCTCTATCCGGAAGCAGTACAGGTACTTATAGGAGAAGATTTCCGCGAGTCACTTATTGTGGTCCCTATTATCAGCATGGGATACCTCCTGCTCGGTATCTTCATTAATCAGAGCATCTGGTATAAGGTTGATGATAAAACAATTTATGGAGCGTGGATTACTATGGTCGGCGTTGCTGTGACAGTTGCCGTAAATATTTTGTTTGTACCTAAGTTCGGGTATATTGCTGCAGCCTGGGCTCACATTGCCTGCTATCTTTCAATGGTGATCGTATCTTATTTTGTGGGACTGAAGTTTTACCCGATAAAGTATGAAACAGGTAAGATATTCATTTATATAGTGCTGGCAGTGGCACTGCTGTTTGTTTCCATTCTCCTGG
>DAIDJT010000129.1:7183-7436 GCA_027451265.1 Bacteroidales bacterium
CTGGAAGGTGATAACAAATTCCTCAACACAGCCCTTGACACTCTGTTGCTTTTCATTTTCTTTGCCGTTGCTGAAATCAGGGATAAATTCTTTACGTTATTATTCAAAAGAGGATCATGAAGATCAGGATAGTAAATAAATCACATCACCCTCTTCCGGCGTATGGTACCGAGCAATCGGCGGGGATGGATCTCCGGGCTTTTACCGGTCAACCGGTCATACTCAGGCCTATGGAGAGAAAGCTGATCCCCAC
>DAIDJT010000130.1 GCA_027451265.1 Bacteroidales bacterium
AGTTCCGGGTAATAAGGATATGTCTCTTCTCTTGTGAAGAAGCCGGTGATTATTACCCTGTAGCTGTCCCATTCTTCAAGTATTTCTACCGGAAGTTTCAGTCGTTTTATTATCCGCTGTCTTGCCCGTTCAGCCTCGGCTTTCCTGTAATAGCTCCCGGCATGCAGAACAAACCTCGGAACTGGCGGCGGTGTGGGAACGATCTCTTCCACCTTCACGGGCTGTCCGGGAACTATCTCTGTCTGTACTTCCTTAACAGGCTGCCCTGCCACTACCGGCTGCTCAGCAGGTTGTTTCACTTCCGGAACCGCCACGGCGGGAACCATGGGTGCGAGACCTGTCTCCGACTCATGGAGAACAATGATATTGTCAAATCCGTGTTTTTTAAGGAGTGGCAGGAATTCCCTCACCTCGTTTGTATCGGCAAACCCTGTTATCTGTACCTTGAAGAGGCCGCCCTCGTTGCGTACTGTCACAAGTTTCTCGGCAGCAGCCAGCAGGCGGTCGCTGACCGAGGCTGTTTCCTCCAGGGTGCTGAAGGCGCCAAGCTGAACTGTGGTACCGGTAATCTTTGCCGGTAAAGGTTCCCCGCTGACAGTCTCCTTCACAACAGCAAGCGAGTCTTCCTTCGCGGTGGTGATCCATTCACCCTTGACGGCCTTGTTTGTGATCACCCAGATCTCGGTGATGCCCTGAGCATGTATCACGGGTATATACTTCTCAAGGTCTTCACGGTCTCTGAAGCCGGTGATCCGGACCTTCCAGAAGCCGTCTTCCTCAAACAGTTCCACATTCTTGTCAAGCACTGCCTCCACCTTTTTCTTCATGATCTCGGCATAGAGCTTTGTCCTGAACGCCCCGAACTGAACAGCGAAATAGTCTTCTGTAATTGTCACCAGCTCACGTGTCACCTCGTGAATGACGAGGTATGAGGTATCTTTAGCCACGATTCGGTCAGGCCTGGGAGGAACAATCTTCAGGGTATCTGTTGCGGTTATGATGCCCGCGATTTGCGGGATTTCCTTCACCATTGCCGAATCGGACAAAATGATGGCTTCAGGAACAAGTTCAGCCTTCTTCACCGTGAAGTCCAGTCCGCTTATGTAATCACCCTCCCTGCTGCCTTTAATGCTGAATGAAATTGAATCGGGCTCAGCCGTCATTCCCAGTTTCCTGAGCTGTGCGGTGTCAATCATGGCATAGTAAGACCCGGGGGAAAGTCCGAAGCAGCTGAAGTAACCATCTGATTCGGTCTGTACCCTGGTTTTGACAGTCCGGTCACTTCTGTAAATATTCATCAGGATTCTTCCGAGCCCCGACCGCACCCCGTCTTGCTCAAGCATTACCGTTCCTGTAGCTTCGCCTTCAACATTAACCGGGATTTCAATCAGCCTGAGCATGTTTGCATCGGCAATCACAGCATATGTTTTTTTGTGCAGCCGCCATGAAACGTCGGTGAAATTGCTTTCATCCAGCTCAATGAAATGCTTCACATAGGGCTCCATCCCTGTGATATGAATTACAGAGTCCTTTTCGCTGTATTCAATTCTTCCGCTGTTCGATCTTATTGTGAGCCCGCTTGCCTTTGGTTCGTTCTCATCACGTATGCCGTTTGCATTCAGGTCGAGGAATGCAATGATTGATATCCCCCCTCTTCCGACATTTGTCCTGTTGTCTGCCTTCACGAATGAGGTCTTTTTGTCATTTATGAGACTTCCGCGGGCATACTGGACAAATGATGTCTGTGCATTGCTCTGACGGACCGAGAGACCCATCTGGGCAAAAGAGAAATCATACCTGATGCCAAGTTCTCCCATCGTCAGATTATACTTGAAATTGTGTTCAAAAGATAAATTGAAATAGCCATTGCTAAACAGCCTTTTCTCCAGGTTGATTTTACCTGATACGAATTCGTTGAGAGTGTAATTATACTGTGCCTGAGGCATTATTACGAAGTTGGCGGGAAGGCGGAAGCTTAATGAAAGCTGGCTTGAGAGATTGGGATCAAAGTGCTCCGAGAAGACTCCGTAGGTTGTGATATTGGCACCCACCCTTGAGAGGGCTCCGGCCAACATCCACTCGGCAGTCGAAAACTTTGAGCCCGGAAAACTGATCCGGTGCCAGGTAAGCCTGGAGTAGGCGCCCATTTTCTTTATTCTTACCGGTACCGAGAGTGATGCCTTTAACTCATCGAGGTAATTATACGAGATGGCTTTCTGGTTCCTGTCATACCAGATATAATTCAGATCCATCTGAATGTTTGATGGCATACGGTATGTCATTGTCCCTTTTGCCCTTACACCATGTGTGTAGTCGCCGGAAACAAGCAGATTGCTGGTGACCCTTGCGGAAGCGTTGACAAAGGGCATAAACTGACCGGAACTGACTGAGGAAAGATACTCCATCCCACCGCCCACGGTAATATGTTTTGTGGCACCGTAACGCAGGTCAGCCCTTGAAAAACGGCTCCAGGCCGAGTCTTCCACAAACCCGGCACTGACAGTATATTCCAGTTCCTTATGTGGCATGAAATTGAACGGGATTGTGATATTCTGTTCCCTTGTTCTCTCCTCACCCCATGGCCCGTAAAACTTGAGCTTAATGAGTGTGTTCCCGTAAACCAGGGGAACTTCAAAAGTGAAAAAACCGGAAGCATCTGCTTTCAGATAATCTACAAGGACATTGTTGACATAAAGCTCTACCGTCCACCCCGGTTCGGTCCGGTCAGTCAGTGTATAGCTTCCGAAAGAACGGCGGAAAGTGGTGGGTGTGTTTGTAACCTGCACTCCGACCACAGGATTGAACAGGGTGGAAGTTGCATTTACACTGATCTTTCCAAGCATTAACTGCCGCATCCAGCTCCTGTCATTGTTTACATGACGCCACATGTAATACTGCTGCTTTTCACTGAATGCGGTTCCGCTGTACATCGTAAGCGATGCCGAAGCCTCTCCGCCTGCAATAACTGAACCGAGAGCAAGATTGACACGTGCGTCTGACCTGCCTCCCGGCTGCTGGCTTGCGTACACTGACCAGTCAGCCATGCCGAAACGAAATCCCGGATAGCTCCGGCCAATTGTGGTATCTGCCTGTATTTCACCCTTAAGCCGGGTAATGTTCCTCCTCATCTCCTCCTGGCGCATCTCACGTATAGCCGGAAGCTCAATCTTGGTGTCTATGGTGACTGTCAGGTCCCTGAAACTGAAATGACAATCAAGACCGAACACCCGGCCATAATACACTGACTTCAGGTAAAGATTGGTTTCTGTCCTGATAAGGGCATCAGGCTCAAGCTGAAAACTTTTGCCGTCAAAATCAATCTGATTGCCTTCACGGCTGATAGTGTAAGTATCCCCGGGTGAAAGGAAGAAACCGGAGACAGTTTCAAAATCATCAGAAACGACATTTCTGATCCTGAGAAAATCAAAAAGATCCTTAACGGGAAGATAAACCTCTTCCCCCTTAATAAGTGCATCTATTTCGCTTACCCCGATATATGGGATTTTAATGTATACCGATATCTCATCATACTCCTGCTCATCCTGTGAAAACACCAGGCTCGTCAAGGGTAAGAGACACATTATCAATATGATAACTTTTATTCCTGGAGAAAGAACATGCATTAAGTCAGTACACCGTATGGATTTATATGCATTTCTTTCTGTCATCAGTTACCGTATTTCATACGTCACTCCTGGACAAAAGTGACGTTGATTGTTCCGCTATAGTTGCCGGGCGGGTTGGAACCTATGGTGCCCACCGTAAGGGTCCCGCCCAACAGTACGGTTGTCTGTTGCTGGTATGGGACCATTGTCACCAGGGGTGATGACGGATATGTATTATCCAGCTGAAGGTAGAGGGTTCCGCCGTTGCTTCCCGCCAGGGGTGACGGGGGCCCGGCCAGCAATGATATTACTGTTCCCGGATTTGCCCTGATATAGAACATTGCGGGTGTATGCATCATTCCAAGGTTTAACGGAATCACCGTTCCGGTAGCTGTCCTGGAAGAACCATCAGGAGGCACGGTGATTGTACCTCCGGCGGCTCCGGGAGTAAAGGCACCAAAGGCAAGCGGTTGTGCGGGATTGGCAGTTATCCTGACAGGTCTGGGCGGGGGCTCCTGGGCAATTGCGGCAACAGTGCTGCCGAAAAGAATGATCATCAGGATCAATGACATCCACCGGGAAGCAGGTTTTGTTCCATATGAGTTTTCAGAGATCATAATCCGATTGCCAGTTTAATTGTTGCCTTAAGTGTTCCTGAACTGTAGTTCACGAGGTAGATTCCCTGTTTCAGGTTTACATCAAGATTGTAACGACCGGCTTCAAACACTTTCCTTGCAAAGACCGGCCTGCCGCCAAGGTCAAATATGGTAATTGATCCCTCTGTACCGTCAATTGCTCCTACCATTGCCCTGACCTGTTGCCCTGATATGTATGCGCTGAATAAAGTCTCATCGTCATAAACCACTCCGGCGTCGGTTGTACTCCTGAGGATCCCAAGCGCAAACCTGTTATTGTAATCACCTGCGGCAAGACTGACCTTGTATGCTTCTGAAGCTGCAAGGTCAAATTCCCTGCCGGCAGACGCATCACGGAACATCACACGGGCATTGTCGGGCAGGTTTTCCAGGTCGCGAATTCTGAATGCCACCTCACCGTCACGATATGTAATCAGCCCCAGGGGAACCCATACGATACTGTCTTTCTGAGGCGGCAGGGCATTTACAGACAGACGTGCGCCCCCGGGAAGCACGGAATAGAGGTTGGTCACCATCATATCCGTATTAAAGAGCTTAAGGGCGTCAAGGTCCGGGTCAAAGGAGGGAGCGGCATCACTGTCAAAGTAAACCACTGCCGGATCAGCAGACAGGGTGTCGTCAGTGAATGCAGCCGCCAATCTGATGAGAAAACGCTCTCCGGATTCAGCTGATTTGAAGAATACATGTGTCTGATCATTGACCCTGACGCTGTTTGTCACCCCGAGTGTTCCGGTCACCGGGAAGGTACCGTCAGTCACGTGCACAAAGAAACCCTGCATTGAAGGGATGATGTTGTTTGCCACCCCGTCACTTGAGATACCGTTGACATAGCTGCTGTAGGAGCCGCTGTATTCATCGGTGGTGCTTGCCCTGAAGAAGTAGAGTGCGTTGTCAATATTTGCCTTTGTCCACCCGGCAGCGTTCCAGTTGACCGGTGACGGATAAGGGTTGCCAACAAGGTTAAATCCTTTTGTGAAGGCGTTGTTGTGATTATACAGGGTTACAGAAACACTTCCGTTGGTGACCTGACCTGTGATATCAATTGTGCCCGCGACGGCATCGGATCCGAAATTGACGGAATATCCTGCCATCTGGTTCAGCGTGGCGGCACCCGTGGTATATGAAACCCATCCCGATGATGTGCGGCTTTCATCATAACGGTAAAGTAGCGGGAAAGATGAGGCAAGATCCATATCATCGGCAAGCTCACTTACGGTTGAAGCCACAAATGGTGAGCTTAAATATCTGTATCCGTACCTTGAGGGCAGGTATCTCTGCATGGTAACATTGCCCGTCACGGTCCCTGCACCCGAGCCATCTATAAGAGCAGTGCGCGATGCATCAGATACGAGGGTGAGATTTCCTCCCGAGGCCAGTTCCCCGGTCTGGACAAGAACCACACCGGTTACCATCAGAGGACCGGCCAGGGAGACACCGGCAGTGTTATTTATTGTCAGGTTCATCAGGGCATTTCCGGCAAACAGTCCGCTTGTCACCGATTGAGCCTCGCTTCCCCGAAACTCAACAGTACCTGCGGAAGCATCAAATGAACCGCCTCCTGATAACGAGCCATAGATACTCATTGTCCCTCCGTTGAGAGAAAGGGAGGCTCCGGGGTTAATGACAAGGTTTCCTGTTTCGCCGGTAAAGCCGGCGGCAATAACGGGGTCAACCGCTACATCAGGAATCAGGACGTCGGTCACCGGATATGGAACAAAACCGCATGACCAGTTGGCCGGATTATCCCATGAACTGTTTACCGAACCATTCCATACCTGGCCGGCAATCGTCACTGTAGCGGTTGCCGAAAGGCCGGTGCAGACAGATCCGTCCAACATATTGGTCACAATATATGTTCCTGATTTACTTGCGGATACGTCTATCTGTCCGGTGGAGGCGCTGATGAAGATGAGTCCGGGAGTTGACGAGAAGGTGCCGGCAACTCCTCCGGGATTAAGGAGAGGCATCGGGTCAGTGCCGTTCTGGCAGTAGGGTGAGCCGGGATAGGCAAATGAAGCGGTACGTACTGTGATGCTGACTGACCTTGCCGGGCTGGTTCCACAGGCGTTGGTTGCGGTCACGCTCAGAATGCCGCCGGTGGCCGCTGTACTGAAATCAACGGTGACGGAGTTGCCGCTGCCGTTTATGGTATATCCTGTGCCGCTGTATGACCAGTTATATGTTACACCGGAAACGAACGGGACTGTATAAACATTGCCTGTACTTCCCGGACAGACCTGTGCTGCAGCTGAAGTAAAATCACCAGGCTGTGAAGCTACCACCGGGAATGAAATCACCACCTCATCAAAGGATGAACAAGGTCCGTTGCTGATTGTCCAGCGCAGGGTGTAGCTTACTCCCAGCACACCATTGAAAACTGTATTGTAAAGAGTGCTGTTCTCAAATGATCCGCCTGAACCGCTGACAACCGTCCACAGACCCGCATAGGCGCCGGGGATATTCCCGGCAAGAGTGGTTGTCGAAAGGCCGCAAAGCGACTGGTCTGAGCCGGCAATGGCGGCAGGAGGCAGCTCAAATACGGTAACGGTGTTTGCATCGATCACTCCGGTACCCGATCCGCCGTTGAACCTGAATCCGGTCAGGCGGTACACGCCCGGAACATTTGCAGGCAGGGTGAAAGGCAGGGATGTGACAGTAACATCAGGTTGCGCAGCGCCATTGATTGAATAACTCAATATATATGTGAGGCTTATCGGGGTAAAGGAGATGAAGCTTATTGGTATGCCGCCCGAGCCGCAGATGGGCGTGAACGAGGAGAATGAGGCTCTTGCAAGAGTACCGGAAATACTTGCTGTCGTAAAGTCGGATGGTGCTGATGAAATGGATACTGGGCCGGTTACAGACACCTCTCCGTTGTTGTTTGTTCCCGACGCAGCGGATGGCAGTTCTGTCCATAACCCGGAAATGTAGCGGGCCACTCTCATGTCAGCAAGTCCGTTTTCGGTGACAAGGGGAGTTAAGTCGCTCTGCGGATCCCATCCTATCTTTATCCTGGCCGATGCTGAAGATGCCGATGAGACGCTCCAGTATTCAAGGGTGTTGGTCACTTCCAGCGGCGGTGCTATGGATGTAGCGGTGGTATTTGGTGAGAAATACTCTGCCGTGAATGATGCCGTGGCCCCTGCTGCAGAAGTCAGG
>DAIDJT010000131.1 GCA_027451265.1 Bacteroidales bacterium
CTCTCACCGGCGGCGAACTGGCAAGGGCTGCACTTGAATACGGGTATGAGCAGTATGGCATTGACATACTCATGCGCTATTATGACCTTATTTCGCGCAACGGCGCGACATACCTCTGGTACTTCCCTGACGGAAAACCGTCATCGGTGGAGACCAGCACCTCCCCTGAAGCCAAACCTACCGACGGATGGGGATCATCAGCAATGCTGTACGCCTTTGTTGAAGGACTGGCCGGTGTACAGGACAAGGACAAGCTCTTCAGACGGGTGCGCCTGTGCCCCAAATGGATCTCGGCAGGTGTGGAGAAGGCAGAGGTGAAGATAGACTACAAAAGCTCGGGAGCTTTTGTCAGGTATACTTACAGCCATACCCCTGATCAGCTGATCATCAGGCTGTCAGGGAGCTACGAGTACGTTCAGCTCTCACTCCCTGTCCCGGCAAATTATGTCGCCGGTGATCTGAGTTTCGGCGGTAAGAAGAAAAAGTATATCATGGCATCATTCAACCAGGGTAACTACCTGATTGCCGATGCTGACGTGAGCGGTGAGTGCGACATTATACTGGATCTCCGCAAAAAGCCTTGACCTGAAAAGAGTGATATATGAACCCAAAAAAGGTAGCCATAATTACGGGAGCAAGCAGGGGCATTGGCAGGGCCATCTCCCTGGCACTGGCTTCGGAAGGTTATGACATTGCAGCCATAGCGCGTACCCCTGACAGCGAGTGCATGCTCTCACTTCAGCCTGAGATTGAAGCTCTCGGTGCCCAGTTCTTTCCTGTCGGGCTTGATGTGGCACACACAAACCTGCATGATGAGGTTATTTCAAGCATCCTTGACCGCTACGGCAGGATAGACCTCCTTATCAACAATGCAGGAATAGCACCTATTGAACGGAAGGACCTCCTTGACCTTGATGAGGAGACCTATGACCGTGTGCTGAATGTCAACCTGCGGGGACCGGTGTTCCTTGCCCGGAGGGTTGCACGGGAGATGATCTGGCTTAAGGAACAGGTGAAGGATTACCGTCCTTCAATCATGTTCGTTACATCATTCCTGGCTTATACTTCCTTTACCCACGGTGTTGATGTCTGCATCTCCAAGGCAGGGCTTAGCATGGCGGCCCTTGTCTTCGCCGACAGGCTCAGCGAAGAGGGAATAAATGTCTATGAGATCAGGCCCGGGTTGATCAAAACCGAGCTCACTTCACGCAGCAAATACAAGTTCGACAGGCTTATCACGGAAGGACTGGTGCCCCAGAAACGGTGGGGTACACCCGAGGATATGGCAAAGGCTGTTGCATCTCTTGCCCGCGGCGACTGGTCATTTTCTTCCGGAACCGTCTTTGAGGTCAGCGGAGGAATGAATATACAGAGCATTTAATAATCAGTAATTTACGATTTTCTTTTTGTGTCTGCACCCGGGTTTATTCAACCTTTGTTGAACAAAACCGCATGCAGAATGGTTCATGTTAAAACCAAACACTGAAAAATGAAAAGAATAATTGTTATACTGATTGTATCTGTACTTGCCGTCACGCTTATGCCGGCACAGAAGAAACTTGTGGCTGACGCGGCGGCAACAGCCATTGTGTGGCATGGCCACAAGATTGTAGGCGCTTCTCATACAGGCAACATTGACCTGAAGAGCGGATGGATAACCCTGAAAGGTAAAACTGTAACCGGCGGTGAGTTTCTGGTCGACATGAACACTATTAAGGACACCGACCTGAAGGATGAGAAGATGAGCGCGAGGCTGGTTGGCCACCTTAAGTCAGAAGATTTCTTTGGTGTGGAAAAGTACCCTTTTTCAAAGCTGGTCATAACCGGAAGCAGCAAAACCTCTGACGGAAAAATTCTTTTCAGGGGTAACCTTACAATCAAGGAGGCTACACACCCGGTTGAGTTCACTGCAACAGAGTCAAAGGACGGAGAGAACCTGATCTTTACCGCCGACATAAATTTTGACCGTTCGCTTTATGATGTGAGATTCGGCTCCGGCAAGTTCTTCTCGAACCTTGGTGACAACGCCATAGTTGACGAAATCACTCTTAATGTGAAACTGGTTGTAAAATAATCCTTACCCCAGGAGCTCAGAGTAGACTTCATAGGTTTTCCGCACGGTATCCGCGTGGTTGAACTCCTTTAAGATGGTCTCCCTTGCCTTCGCCCCGGTGGCGACAAGGGAGTTCCTGTTTTTCCAGCACCATGTGATGGCTTTTGCCAGCTCCGCCGCCGAGCCCCTTGGCACCACGAACCCGTTATCGCCCCTGGCGAACAGCTCTTTGGCCCCGCCGCCGTCGGTGACTATCACCGGCTTGCCGAGGCACATTGCCTCTGTTATTGCCCTTCCCAGCCCCTCGCTGAGTGAGGGCTGCACATACAGGTCACAGGATGCCATCCATGCAGGCGGATTCTTCAGGTGCCCCTTATGGATGAACCGGTCCGGTACGCCGCTCTCTGCGGCAAGCCTTAAGGTATCAGGTGAATCGGTCCCGTCACCTATGAGTATGATCCTGAACGGCATATCTTTCGGGAGTAATCCTGCCGCTTCGGTGAGATACCTGATACCCTTCACCTTCCGCAGTATCCCGACGGTGCAGATAAGAAAATCATCGTCACGCGCTCCTGTCTCGCTCCTTGGTACCGGCAAGAGGCTGTTGAACCATTCGGGGTTGTACCCGCGATAGATTCGCACGGTTCTGTTCCTCCGCCAGGGCGGCAGCTGCCTTTTTACGTGTACTTCCACGGCGTCACTGGCGCAGATGAGCCTGTCAATGCGGTGGTTCAGGAAAGCCAGCCACGCCGAAGGGTCATGCCAGTGAAGGCTCAGTGATCCGTAGTAGCCAATTATCCTCACTTTCCTTCCACGCGCTGCCATCAGCGTGTTGGTCATGGCCTTGCCAAAGGTGACATGGATAAGCTCTGTATTTTCCCTTTCAATGATGCTGCGCAGATGGCTGATTATTCTGCGGCTGATCTTTTTGTCAAAAATGATATATTCAACCCTGATGCCCTCGCTCTCAAGTTCCTGTGTTTCGGGGGTGGGTCTCTGGGTCACCACGGTGATCTCAACACCCCCGGCACGAAGGCCCCTGATAAGCATTCTGTCAGCTATCGTGGTGAAGGGCGAAAGCGAGATATCACTGATGAAGAGGACCCTGTATGCCATTTTGCCGGCGTGTTTTTCAGTAACTGAGAGTTTCGGCGTTTGCCATCTCAATGAATGAGAGGTAAATAAGTTTTGCCACATCTTCCATGATCTCAGGTGTAACAGCGGTTTCGTCATCGCCGGGAAGGTGATAATAAACCGGCTTCACACCGTCAGTGGCTGACAGGTTCATTGTCCTGAACCCTTCAGCAAGGAAGACCAGTCCGTCGCTTCGCGGCCTTCCGTAATAGGCACCGCCCTGGGCTGACGCCCTCATGGGTCTGTGGATGTACCTGCTGTTGGCATTTATGAAGTACTCATTGAGCCCCTTGCACGTTTCCGAGGCGCTTACCGCGAGGCCGGTTCCGTTGCCCACCATGTCGAGATTGATGTACGTGACGGTTTTTTCCTTTGGGAAAATGGGTTTTTCAGTGTAGTACTTGCTGCCCAGCAGCCCTACCTCTTCGCCTCCTATCAGGAGGAAGAGGACGGTGCGTTTCAGTTTGATTCCGGATGTGGCCAGCGCCTTTGCCGCGGCCATAATGTCAATAATGCCGCTCGCATTGTCAAGTCCGCCGGCAACCAGGAGTCCGCCTGCATTGCCAACGGCATCAAGATGCCCTCCGATGATAATCACCTCGTCTTTCAGTTCCGGATCAGAGCCTTCAATCATGCCTGCCACATTGCAGGTCTTTCCTTCCGGGTGACGGGTGGTGTTCGCCTTTATTGTCATAACCTTCCCCGTGGCAAAAGAAGCAGGTTTGAATGTTTTGTCAATCTGACCGGTAAGGGTCCTGTTATCCTTGCCCAGGCCGGCAAAGATGTCGGAAAGGGGTTCCGGCCCGATGCCGGTGACAATCATGTTTTCAATGTAAGAGATGTTGGGGTTGGCGCTGTTCCCGTCAATATAAAGCATTCCCGCTGCTCCGTGACGGGCGGCATTCTCTGCCTTGTACTGGTGATAGCAGTATTGCACCCATTTTGCATACTCCGGGTTACGTGCGTCCTTGTAGGGCACGTCGCGGTTCATAAGCACGATCTTGCCTTTGACATCAACGTTTTTATAATCGTCGTAGTTAAGTTCCGGGGCGGTGGTGCCATATCCCACCCAGACAACTTCTGCCGTGACTTCGCCGTTGCCCGAGTTCATCCCGGGGTAGAAGTCAGCCGGGGCCCTGTAGCTTTTTGTTATCGTCACCCCGTCCTTCTGGGGAATATGCAGCTGCAGTTCCCCGGGGGTATTCACCACCGTATAGGGGTGGTCAAACCACTGGAAGTAAGAACCATTGTCACCTGCGGGTTTAACACCCCACTCGCTGAATTTTCCTGCCATCCATTTTGCGGCGGCGAGGTATTCGGGGGTGCCGGCAAGGCGGCCGTTGTATTCTGGCGAGCAGATTTCAGCCATCCAGCCTGCGATCTCTTCAGAGCTGATGGCATGAAAGTTCCTGAGAAGGACCTGCTCATCCGGCTGCTGCGCAACAGCAGGACTCGTGAAAGCGGCCAGGAAAGAAATGGCAAAAGCAAGCAATAAGGTTCGCATCGGTCAGATTCTGTTTAATTGATACAGCCATTTAGTATTTGCAAATATATCGTTTTACACTGCAGGTTTCTGCCATGCATGCTGACAAACAGTTATTGCAGATACAAAACAACCGGTCACAATCGTTGTATATGTCGATGATTATGATAAATATTGCAAGGTAAAATCCCTCATTATGTCCGGTGAGATTCTTTCAAAACCAATCAGGCGGCTTGTGACGCCTGAGTTCATTGTTCCGTTTATTCTTGTTACCAGCCTGTTTTTGCTGTGGGGTGTGGCTCACAGTCTGCTGGATGTGCTTAACAAGCATTTTCAGGATATTCTTGGAATTACAAAGGCAAGGTCTGGCCTTGTGCAGGCTGCCCTGTACGGAGGTTATTTTATAATGGCAATACCGGCAGGATTATTCATGAACCGGCTGGGATACAGGAAGGGGATTATAACGGGTCTGGTGCTTTATGCCGTGGGAGCATTTCTTTTCTGGCCCGCGACATTTATTCAGACGTTTGAATTCACCCTCCTGTGCCTCTTTATTATTGCCTGCGGACTTACCTTCCTGGAGACTGCAGCGAATCCTTATTCAAGTGTCCTGGGGCCGAAAGAGACCTCGGAACAGCGGCTCACCCTCTCACAGTCATTCAACGGACTTGGATGGATTATCGGGCCGGCGCTTGGAGGGATGCTGATCCTTGGCGGCAACGGTGATGACGGCGCCAACAAATTCTCCTCCATGGCATTGCCATATATGCTGATAGGAGGGGTGGTGCTGGTGGTTGCTTTAATGTTTGTCATTACCAGGATGCCTGATATACACGAGGGGGAGCATGATTCGCACGGTGACAGGGGTACTTACAGGGGATTGTTCAGGGTGAGGCATTTCAGGTATGCGGTTATGGCCCAGTTCCTCTACGTGGCGGCGCAGACAGGCATAAACAGTTTTTTCATTAATTATGTAGTTGAGACGATGCCGGGCTTTTCACCCGAGAAGGCGGCCTACCTTCTCTCGCTGGGTTTCGTCTTCTTCATGTCGGGCCGGTTTATCGGGTCACTCTTCATGAGCTGGTTCAGCCCGCGGCAGATGCTGGGGTTATATGCACTGATAAGCACCGCGGCCATGGTACTGGTGATGATGGGTCTCGGGTGGCCGTCCCTGGTGGCTCTTTACCTGAATTATTTCTGTATGTCCATTATGTTCCCGACAATTTTTGCACTCGGGTTGAAAGACCTGGGAGGCATGACAAAAAAGGGATCCTCGGTGCTGGTCATGACCATCGTAGGGGGCGCAATATGCCCTGTTATAATGGGCCGGATTGCCGATATATCGGGGATGGCGATTGGTTTTATAGTTCCCCTTGTATGCTTCGCGTTCATCGCATGGTATGCCTTTTACAGGGCGAAGGGTGAAAGAATAGTTTAAATCAATGGGCATTCGCATGTTTAGAAACGAAACATTTTGGATCTGTTTTACGTTGCTTTTAGTTACGGGAATTTGCAGCGGACAGAAGACATGGTGGGGTGAGGTATCAGGTTTCGCCGGTGGCGGAGACAATGAGATCTTCAGGTTTCATGAACTGGTCGGAGCCGGATCGGTGACCGGTACGGGTATGTGGACGGCTGGTGCGGACCTGCGGCGGCTGATCGGAGATCATTTCAGCATCGGAACGGGATTGTCATACTCGCATCAGTATTATTTTACAAGCCCTGCCCCGGGGATAGGCGGTACTGATAACCCGGGCTCCTTTGGTCTTTTGACGGTTCCGGTTATGGTGCGCGCTGACTTCCTAAAGTGGTTCTTTGCCGATGCGGGCGCTCTCCTTGGGGTGAAGACAGGTTTTTCACGCATTGACAATTTTTCCGGACTCGGTGCAACGCTCGGGGCCGGAATTCAGTACCGGTTTAAATCGGACATATTTATCAGGGTCAGGGCTTATGCCGCGCAGTACGGGCTCCTGCATCTTTCACCCGAAAATTATCCACAGACCCTTTCCAACGGAGGGGTGACCATCGGGGTGGGATACAGGTTCATCCGCCTGGGCAGTTGCAACTGCCCGGACGATAAAAATCCAGTCAGGAAATTTCGCTGATTCCCATAAAAGGAATTCAGGCAATTTTCCTAAATTTATGGTCCGGAAGTCTGAAATACAAAAGGATCAATAATATGGCTAACCTGACATTTTCTGGCAGATTTGCGCCCGGGTGCCTTGCTGCACTTGTTTTGGCTCTGGCTTCACCGGTCATGCTTTCAGGCCAGTACCTCAGGGAAGAGGCGACACATTATACCTCAAGACCCGATGGATTTGACCCGGTGAAGCTCACCGTCGATCAGGGCGAAGCCGGGGTACTGAAATTCATAGTCACGAATGAAACATATTATCCGTTTACCGTGAAGATTACCTTCCTGAAGATGGATAATTTCACCGCGGTTTACCGGACAAGAGAGGCTTTTGTGAAATTCGGGAAGAATTTCCTTTATGACCTGAGGATCAAGGATCCTGAGTCAGGTTACGAGCTCGATTATAATTTCTCTTATGTTGCAGGTAAGCCGGAGGCCGCAAACGAGACGGACTTTGTATATCTCGTTCCCCTCAAACCCGGCTCTATCCCTGTTGCCGGAAAGGTGGGCGAGTCAGGCATCATGGACTCCTTCTCTGTCATGAAAGGTGATA
>DAIDJT010000132.1 GCA_027451265.1 Bacteroidales bacterium
CAGTGATCCCGTCGCGGGTACCTGTAACCTTAAAGTCCATATCGCCCAGATGATCTTCATCACCAAGGATATCTGACAATACAGCGTATTTCCCTGTTTTCTTGTCAGTTATCAGCCCCATTGCAATCCCGGAGACCGGTTTGGCGATCTTTATGCCTGCATCCATGAGGGCCAGTGTGCCTGCACAGACAGTTGCCATTGATGATGAACCGTTTGATTCGAGGATGTCAGATACGATGCGGATTGCGTATGGGTTGGTCTCCTCGGCGGGCATCATGTTCTTAAGTGCCCTGTGCGCCAGGTTGCCGTGACCTATCTCCCTGCGGCTGGTGCCGCGGGCTGCCTTGGCCTCACCTGTGGCAAAGGGTGGAAAGTTATAGTGAAGGGTGAATTTTTCAGAACCCTGCTTCAGCACCTCGTCAATCATCTTCTCATCGAGCTTGGTACCGAGGGTCACCGTCGTCAGTGACTGTGTCTCGCCACGGGTGAAGATTGCGGAGCCGTGGGCTGCAGGAAGCGGGTCAATCTCGCACCAGATGGGACGTATCTCATCAAGCTTGCGGCCGTCAAGACGCCTGTGCTCATCAAGCACCAGCCGGCGTGCAGCTTCCTTCTCAACATCATGGAAATACCTGTTCACCAGCATCCCATCAGCAGGGGCATCCTCAGGGAACTGCGCCAGGAACTCAGCCTTTATGGCATCAAAGCCGTCAGTACGGGTCTTTTTGTCAGACCCGCCGGCAGCCAGGGTATAACACTTGTTATAGGTCTCATCCCATATCTTCTTGCGGAGCTCCTCATCATTCCTCTCATGACAGTACTCTCTCTTTACGGTCTTGCCAACCATCTCCGAGAGCTCCTTCTGGGCAATGCACTGCGGTTTGATAGCCTCATGTGCAACGCGAAGCGCCTCAAGCATCACATCTTCAGACATCTCCTTCATCTCGCCCTCAACCATCATTATATTTTCATAGGTCGCCCCGACGATGATGTCAAGGTCAGCAGTCTCAACCTGCTCAAATGTGGGGTTTACAATGAACGCACCGTTAACCCTTGCCACCCTGACCTCTGATATCGGTCCGTGGAATGGTATGTCTGACACTGCAAGGGCTGCCGATGCGGCAAGTCCGGCAAGAGCATCAGGCATGATATCCTTCTCGGCCGAGATGAGATTAATGGTTACAAACACTTCAGCATGGAAGTCATCCGGGAAGAGAGGGCGCAGTGCCCTGTCAACCAGGCGTGAGATAAGTATCTCATTGTCTCCGGGTCTTGCTTCTCTCTTGAGGAAGCCTCCGGGAAAGCGGCCCGATGCCGCATACTTTTCCTTGTACTCGACGGACAGCGGCATGAAGTCAGTGTCTTCCTTTGCGTCCTTCGCGGCAACGACAGTGGCGAGAAGCATGGTCTTGCCCATCCTTACAACCACGGCGCCGTCAGCCTGCTTGGCCAGCTTGCCCGTCTCAATTACGATTGACCGGCCATCGCCAAGGTCAATACTCTTTTCAATTAACTTATACATCTGTATTACTGGTTATTACGGGATAAATGATAATTAAGGCGCAGCCTCCTCCGGGAATTAAAAAAGGCAATCTGAAATTGCCTTTTTTCATTACTTACGCAGGTTCAGCGCCTTGATGATTTCACGATACCTGCTGATATCCTTTACTTTCAGATAATCGAGCAAATGCCTTCTTTTTCCGACCAGAGTGGTTAGCGCCCTCTGAGTACTGAAATCCTTCTTGTTCTTCTTCAGATGCTCGGTGAGGTGCGAAATCCTGTAGGAGAAAAGAGCAATCTGACCTTCAGCACTTCCCGTGTCCAACTCTGATGATCCGAATGTCTTGAAAAATTCCTGTTTCTTCTCCGTAGTCAAATACATATCCTTATCCAATAGATTGTTAATAAATTCTCCAATTTTGGATCGCAAAGATACAACTCTATTTTGTAATAATTCAAACAATTTGAATATTTTTTTGCATTTGACTTCGGACAACCTGACTGTGAAACGGGGGAGTACCGCAATCAGGGGCTTCTGTAGGAAAGACGCAATTATGGTACCAAAAGTTGCGCCCGCTGAAAACTTTTATTTCATTGTTGAAAAAGCAGGTTGCCGGCGGGCAGTGAAGTGTAATGGTTCATGACTTCTGACGAGCTGCGCGGGTAGGATTCACCAGCTTCGGAACCGCAGATTTTCTGAGCGGGTTGTTTATTCACCAGCCCCGGAACCGGGTATGTCCGGGAGGGTGGAGAGCATCACGGTTCCAGGAACAGGGAATCTGACCGCCTGATCTTCTGGCCCATGGATATTAGGGATGAGCCTATTGTGCATTCGAGGCAACGGTGATATTTGCATCTCAGGTTGCGCAGATCGAGCAGTGCCTGTGAGGCGAAGGCCGACTCAGGTTTCAGCCCGGCCCGTGCAAAATCACTCACCACGCTGTTCTCCTCCGCCGGAAGAGAATCGAGGATCTCCACCGCCCTGTCACACCACTCCTGCTGCTGCCTTACCTTGCCGTAAACGAAGAGCAGTGGTGCCACGGCGTTGATGATGAGAAGGTCTACTGACTGTTTCCCGGTGCGGCCCGCCATGGAAGGCACCTCGCGTCCGAACTGGTAGTGGCTGTTCCAGTATTGTGAGGCGCTGACACTCAGCAGGCTGCGGAGGCTCTCGCGGTCACGGCAGTCAAGCACCCTCGAGAAGAGCCCGTCACTGTGGCTGAGCAGTGCTGCCAGCTGGGAGAGCCTGACAGTCGGGAAATTGGCGGGCCGCAGCCGGTGAAACTTCCAGAGCCATCCGTCAGCAGGCTGCAGTGAGTATTTGACACGGAGCACCCTGTACTCTCTCGACAGGAGAAGGTAATAACCGTCAGTTACCGCCTCTTTGAACAGCGCTTCGTCAAGAAGCCCGGCAGTGCCAAACAGCAGTGCCTCAACCTGGGTGAGGTTGTCAGAGTGTTTCCTGATTATCTTCAGCGGCAGCCTGGCGGCAAGCATCTCAAAGGGATCAGTATTGACACGGAAACCGAAATACCGCGATACTAGCCTGTAAAGAGTCTCCTCCCAGTCATTGCCCGTTTTTACCAGCAGCTCCCTGATCTCATTGCTCTTTCTTTCGAGCCGTTCCACAGCCAGAGTCCACAGCCAGTGTTTGACCCTGAAACCGTCTGTCATTCCTATATAACCACTGCACGGCAGCGGGGAAGGATTATTTACAAAGTCGAGATAGTTTTCCCACAGTGCCGGTTCAAAACCGGGACTGGCTGTTATCAGTCTCCTCCCGGAAGCGGTATAGACATCCGTATCCTCATCATAGACGAGGTGAAGGATCACGTTGTCATAGGCATGATCGGTATGATGACCGTGACGGTACCAGTCGGAGGCGCTGACGTGGATCTCGGTGTTTCCGGCCCACTCGGTGCCGCCTATTATCAGCCTGGTGTTAAAGAAATCAGGCCCGGAATCACGGTTATACTCACCCGGGGTTATCACCTCAATCGGTCCGGCCTCCCTGTCGCACAGGCTCCCGCCGTCAAAGAACAGGTTTTTCCACAGCCAGTGGATGAACTCTTCTTTCATGATGAGTGTATTTAGAAATGCAGCATACCAAAGATACGAACAAGCAGATAACGAAACAAGTGGTCAGTTGAAAAGGATATCAGGAAAAGTAACGGCAAAACTGTTCCTGAGCCGGGAGCCGTGCATCCCGTCCGGACGAACCTGGTATGATCACCGCGTGACTGTATGGCCGCGTGACTGTATGGCCGCGTGACGGCATGACCGCAGGACCCATGATCCCAGGACCGCATGACCGCATGACTGCAAGACCCCAGAACTAAATTATCCCTTTGGATATTGCAGTTTTGACCAGGGCCGCAGTATTCTTTGAATTGAATTTGACAAGCAGGTTCTTGCGATGACTGTCAACGGTTGAGCTGCTTATATAGAGCCTGTCAGCTATCTCCTGGTTTGTCAATCCGTCAGCAATAAGCCTGAGTATCTCGCTCTCGCGCCTTGTAATCACCGGTTCTGATGTTCCGCTGACAGAATGTCCTTCCATCAGGTTTCTTACGCCTGTTCCGAAATAGCTGTTCCCGGCCATGACCTGCCTGATTCCCTCCGTGATATCCTTTATGTCAGACGTCTTCAGGACAAACCCTTTTACCCCGGCCTGAACGGCCCTGTCAATTATATGTCTCTGGGCAAGGGAAGTGACGACCAGCACCTGCAGGCCAGGGAATCTGGACTTTGCCTGGGAACAGAAGTCAATGCCTGACATATCCGGCAGATTAATATCGAGCAGGATAATGTCAAAATGATTGCCGTTAAGATATGAGAGTCCCTTTGCTCCTGTTGCAGCATGCACACAGATTGTGTCACCGAATGTTTCAGTGATCATGCGCGAAAGGCTGTCAGAGACTATAGGGTGATCCTCAACGATAAGGACTCTTTTGCTTACAGGCAAAGTCTGTGAATTCATCTTCACTGAATTTCTATCTCGATATTTGCTTCCGTACCCTGCCCAGGCCGGCTCCAGATGTCAAACCTGCCATTGAGAGCGATGATCCTGTCGCGTATGTTCTCAAGGCCTTTGCCTTTCCTTTCCTTATCAGCAACCGTGCTGTCAAACCCTTTCCCGTTATCGGACACCTGTGCAGAAAGGCGGTGCGTTTCCGAAAACACCTGCACATTTATCCTGGTAGCTTCCGAATGTTTCATGGCATTGTTCACAAGCTCCTGAATGACACGGTACATTGTGAGCTCCAGCTCCTTTGAATACCTTATGTCATCACCGAAGAACTGGAGGCTTATCTCCGGCTTGCCGGCAGGTGCCACCTGGGTGCAGAAATCCTCAAGTGCTGTCCGGAGACCGTAATGGTTAAGCGTTTCGGGCATAAGGTTATGGGCTATGCGGCGCAGTTCACTGATGGAGGTGTCGAGCAATGACAGTGCATGACTGAATGCACTTAAATTCTCATGTGTGATGACAGCGTTTTCCTTCATTGATGAGAGATTGATTTTTATTCCTGACAATAAACCGCCCAGTCCGTTGTGCAGATCGCTGGCAAGCCTCGTCCTTTCTGCCTCCTCGCCTTCCATGACTGATCTGGTGGCAAGGTAAAGCCTCTCCTGCTCCAGCTCCCTGATTTTGTCCTCCTTGAGCTGGAGGTTCTGCTGATCAATAATCCTGTTCTTCCTTGAGAGGCGAAGGTGATAATAAATCAAAAAAACAAGCAGAAGTACTATTGCGGATAGTGAATATAGCAGCGCATTCCTGCGTTTCTGTTCGGCTTTAAGCCTTAGAATCTCTTTCTGCCTTATCTCACTCTGGTATTTTGTCTCCAGTTCAATTATCTGCCGTGACTTTTCTGCATTATAAACCGAGTCACGGATTGTCATATATTTTATATAGCATTCGTAAGCATTCTCATAGTCACCCATGTCACGGTAAGGCATAGCCATGGATTCATACAGGTACTGGATCCCTCCGGTAAGCTTATGTTCGATGCTCATTCTCTCAGATTCCCTGAAAGCCTCCACTGATTTTCCGTAATCACCAAGACGGTAATATGTTTTGCCCAGTGTGAAGAGTGTGCTGAGCACTCCTTCAGGGTCATTGACCTTCCTGCAGTGTTCAAGCGCCTTCAGAACATATCCAAGAGCGAGCTCCGGCTTTTCCAGCTTATTGTATACCGCCGCTATATTCTGATTGTTTTTCGCGATACCATCCTGATCATCTGCCAGCGCACAATATTTATTCGATTGGTTATAATAATCAATGGCAGTCTGAAAATCAATCAGTTTTTCTTCCCTGGTTCTCTTCTCACAAAACTCCCTTGAGCTGTGTAGTGAACCCAGGTGGCAAAGAACGGCTGCAATGCCTGTCGTGTCATTGTACCGACGGTAAATATCCAGGGCTTTCTGATGATAGTCAAGAGATTTGTCAAATACTTCCATGTAATAGTAGACAGATCCCAGCTCATCATAGATATCAGCCATCCTTCCAGTATCTCCCCTCTTTTCTTCGATTGCAAGGCTCTTAAGGAAAAAAGACATTGCTTCCCTGTACATTTCAAGGCTGAGGTAATAAACTCCCATTGACTCCAGTGACAATGACATATGTCTCAGAGAGCCTGACTCAAGTGAAAGGCTGAGTGCATTCTGATTATAGACAAGGGCAGAATCAGAGTTGATACCCTGGTATCTGCCGGCTTCAGCCAGAAGACTATTGATCTCCAGTGTATCAGATGAAATAGTTTTATAAATCCTGCGGGTACCTGGGCTCTCATCCATGATTGACCTGATTGCCAGGTCAAGTGAATCAGGGGTCTGGGCAACAAGATTCAGCGAGACTAATAAACTGTTAATCAGAAATATGATAGCCGCCGATCTTTTCTGAGAGCACTTCATTTATCGAAAATTACGTACAAACCTAATTATTATTTGTCTATCACTCTTCCCCTTTTTCAGGGATATTGAATTCATCCCTGAATATTTAAAAATCCCCGAAAAAGGGGAGCCCTCTGTCAAAATGCGGTTGTAGGTTTACTGCAAGTTTATTAACTTCAGCCACCAAACTTAAAACCCCGCTATAAATATGAAACCGGTATTCAGAATTCTCGTGGTGCTGGCTTTAGTCAGCCTTACAATTAATGTTGAGGGTCAGATCAAGGTCGACCTGAAGAAAAAACTCGAACAGCAGGTTAACCGCCGTCTCAACCAGAAAGCAGATCAGGCCATTGACAAAGCCCTTGATACAGTTGAGGACAGCATCAAGCAGGACATGAAGAAGGACGGCAATACAGGTAATAATGCATCAGGGCAGAATGCAGGAGGCAACCAGGATCAGGGCAAGGCCTCCAAAGATAGCGGTGCCCAGTCGGGCGGTCAGCAGGAGACTGCACTTCAGTCATATTCAAAGTATGATTTCATTCCCGGCGAGAAAGTGATCTTCTATGATGATTTCAGCCAGGAAGCGGTTGGCGATTTCCCGGCAATGTGGAACACAAACGGTTCTGCCGAGGTGGTGACCACAAACCTCTTTCCGGGAAAATGGATGAAGTTCGTTATGAATGAATGTTTATGGACCGACGAACTGCTCAAGCTGCCTGAAAACTATACAATAGAGTATGATATAATTCCGATTGGCGGTCTCGAAGGTGAGGGAATGTCAGGATGGCACATGAAACTCATGCAGGCCAAAAATGCCAAAGCCTGGGATGGCGGCTCAGCGCCGGGTAACGGTGGCTTTCAGTTCAAAGTTGAGTACTTCGGAAGACCAAGCTACAGCACATGGTTCTATGGCGATGAATGCAGCGCAT
>DAIDJT010000133.1 GCA_027451265.1 Bacteroidales bacterium
CTTGTACCTGTCGGTACGAACTCCGTAATGCTTCCTGACTGCATACTCGGCAGGATATTCATAATAATGATAATAGAGTACATCACGCCATTTCCCGTACTTTTTGCCGGTGAGCAACGGCACGAGCGACACCCCCTGCATGTCCGCGGGAGGCTTCACCCCTGCCAGATCAGGGAATGTGGGTGCAAAGTCAATATTGGGCCTTACCGGCTCCTGCCTTGCACATGACCAGGTGAGAAGCAGAACTGAAACAGCAGTGATATGTCTCATTATACCTGGATTATTGCAGATGGTTGCAACAAATAAGATCCTGCACCGGCATCATTATCAGATACTTGCCAGTTTTCTTCTGATGATGATCCAGGACACTATCAGCAGGTAGACGGCGCAAAGCAGCAACACTCCCATTCCCGGAACCACGCCGAGGGCATCGCTTACCAGTCCCATCAGGGGCGGTATCAGTGCCCCGCCGGAGATTGCCATCATCATCAGGCCGGAAATTTCATTGCTTCTCTCCGGGTATTTCTGCACGGTGAGAGAGAAAACCAGTGGGAATATATTTGCCACACCCAGCCCTATCAGGAAGACAAGGACCCATGCGGCAGCCTTTGAAGCCGGGATTACCATTATCAGCAGGATTGTAATGATTGAGAGCAGGGCGCTGTAAAGCAATCCTTTTGTTGAAGAAAGCCTGGTCAGGATTAGAGCTCCCGCAAAGGTTCCGAGCATACGTCCGAAGAAATATACGCTGCGGCCCGACTGGGCGGCCACTTCCTCAAAGCCGAACCTTGAGACGAGGAATTTGCCTGAGAAATAGTTGAATCCGACATCTATGCCCACCACAAGGAATATTGACAGCACCATCATAAGTATATATGAGTTCCCGAGCAGGCGGAAGGCTGATGCCATGGAGGCCTTGTTTCCGGTTGCGGCGGTCTCATCGATCTTTACTGTTCCCAGCCATAGCACGCTGAGAAAGGAGATGATGCCATAAACAAGGAACAGGAGCTTCCAGTCGCCAAACCTGCTTGCAAAGAGTGCTGCCAGAGGTGCTGCCAGCATTGACCCTATTGCCTTGATGAACTGTGAAAAGCTCAGAAAGCTGGAAGCCCTTCGCCCGGGCACCACGTCAACGAGCAGGGGGTTTGCGGAGACCTGCACGATTGTGTTTCCGATGCCCAGGAGGGCAAAGCCTGCTATTACCGTCACAAAGCTGTAAAAGAAATATGGTATGAACAGCCCGATGCCTGTTATGATCATCCCGGCATTGAGCATCTTCTTTTTCCCGACGCGTGCCTGGATTATCCCGACGGGGACCGAAAGGATGAAGAACCAGATAAAGGCGGCGAAGGGTATAAGGCCCAGGACAAAGTCGCTCAGTTCGAGGTCACCTGCCACCCTGTCTTTTCCTATCCCCACCAGGTCAACGAAGCTCATAACAAAGAAGGAGAGGAGCACCGGCACCACCAGTCTCATCTCAATTTTTTTCTCATTCATAATTATTCAGGTTGTTCATTCTTACATAAGGGGGAGTGCAGGTTGCACTGCCTTCCAGAAATCATCATCATGGAGATATGCACTGCCAAGCAGGGCTGCATCTTCCTTCAGTTCGGATATTGCCGTGACGGTATTGCATCCTTCCCTGCGGAGCGTCTCTTCCATGGCGGGACCAAAGAGGTTATAAGCATGTGAGATGTTTCCTCCGATGACAAGTATTTCCGCATCGAACCTCCTGAGCCACGGGGTGAGGAAGTTTCCCAGCCCGGTGCCGAACTCGCTGAAAATGTCAAGCACCTCCGGGGCTCTGCCTGCCATCATAGCCACCTCCCTTACCCCGGCTGCTTCGCGGCCTGTCACCTCGCGGTAGCGGGAAGTGAACCAGCGGGTTGAAAAATAGTCGTCAGCAATGCCGTTTCCCACCGGCAGGTGATAAACACATCCCATGCGTGGCACCCTGTCACCTTCCACCACCGGAATCCGGTCTTCAAGGAAGGCTGATCCGAATCCGGTTCCGAGGGTGATGGCCATCATTCTCCTGTAACCTGCGGCCTTTCCTGCCCAGGCCTCACCTACGGCGAAGGAGCTCGCATCATTCATGAATCTCACCCTGCAGTCGCACGGCAGCCCCAGCCTGGAGCTTATTGCCTTACCTACATTGACCCCGTAAAGTTTTTCATATTTCGGTACTCCCCTGATGAGGCAGATGCCCCGGACATAGTCAAAGGGGCCGGGCATTGCAAAGCCAATGCCACGGAGATTGAAGATCTGTATCCCCTTCATCACCTGCCTGAGGGTGTCACTCCAGACAGTGAGAATCGATTCGGCTTCCGCCTTGTTATCAACAGGGCTTTCAGCCCGCGAACCGCTTATTATGCGGTGGGCTGTCATGTCAACCGCTACGGCAGTGATGTGACTGCCGCCAATATCCACGCCAATGGCGATGTTCTGAAGTGCAGAATTCATACAGGTCTCCTCAGGTTTCTTTTAAAGCAATGAAAATATCTATTTTCCCAAAGAGTGCAAAAGGAATACCTCATATTATTCCGAAAAAATAGGAGCAGTGACAGAAATATCTTAAATTCGTATTATTAATCTCATTGTTCCAGAAGTTAACAATCTAACTAATCACCTTCTGTCATGCCAAAAGCCACTAAAGAGGATGCGCTGCTGTACCACAGCCGCGGTCGCAAGGGCAAGGTGGAGGTAATTCCCACAAAGCCTTACTGTACCCAGTTTGATTTAAGCCTGGCCTATACTCCCGGGGTGGCGTTTCCATGCCTGGAGATAGAGAAAAACCCTGATGATGCCTACATGTACACTGCCAAAGGCAACCTGGTGGCAGTAATCTCCAACGGTACTGCCGTTCTCGGACTTGGTGACATCGGTGCCCTTGCGGGCAAGCCGGTAATGGAGGGCAAGGGTCTGCTCTTCAAGGTCTTTGCTGACGTTGATGTCTTTGATATTGAGATTGATGAGAAGGATCCGGAAAAACTTATTGAGATATGTGCCAGGCTGGCTCCCACCTTCGGCGGGATCAATCTTGAAGACATCAAGGCTCCTGAATGCTTTGAAGTTGAGACGAGGCTGAAGGAGATGCTTGACATTCCCGTGTTTCATGATGACCAGCACGGGACAGCCATAATTTCTGCTGCCGGCCTTCTTAATGCCGTTGAAATAATCGGCAAGAAGCTTGCTGACCTGAAGGTTGTGGTCTGCGGTGCAGGTGCCGCCGCCAACTCATGCACAAGGCTGTATGTGGCGCTGGGCGTGAAGAAGGAAAATGTCATCATGGTTGACAGCAAGGGAGTGATCAACAGCAGGAGGACCGACCTGAACAAATACAAGAAGGAATGGATCACTGAACGCAACATAAACACTCTTGCCGAGGCAGTCAAAGGTGCTGACGTGTTTCTTGGCCTTTCAGTTGCCAATATGCTGACCAAAGAGATGCTGGCCACCATGGCACCTGACCCGATAGTCTTTGCAATGGCCAATCCCAATCCGGAGATAAGCTATGAGGATGCCATGGCAACCCGTGATGACCTGATCTTCGCAACAGGAAGGTCCGATTATCCCAACCAGATCAACAATGTACTCGGCTTCCCGTTCATATTCAGGGGAGCCCTGGATGTCAGAGCCAGGACAATCAATGAGGAGATGAAGCTGGCGGCAACGCGTGCTCTGGCCGGTCTTGCAAAGGAGAAGGTGCCTGAGCCGGTGCTGAAGGCTTACGGTCTGGAGAGACTTGATTTCGGAAGGGAATACATAATTCCCAAGCCACTTGATCCGCGTCTTATATCAAGGGTTGCACCGGCCGTGGCACGCGCTGCCATTGAAACGGGAGTGGCCCGGTTCCTGATTGAAGACTGGGATGCATATGCCAAATCACTTGACCGGCGAACATCGGAGCATATAAAACGCATTTCCGATATCTGCTGCCTCTGACACATGATACAGAAAGGGCCGGTAACCATCGTTATCCGGCCCTTTCCCTTACCCTCCTGTTAATCAACCAGCCAGCTGTGCCAAACTCTGAAAAAACACAGCTTTATCATTGAGGTTTCAACCCCAGCTTCGTCTCATACATCGTCATAACCAGAGACGAGATCTGCTCAAGGGTGAAACTGCTCCTGTTCAGTGTAACATCAAACAGATGATCAATGCACTGCGGTTTCTTGTCAAGGAAATCGACAATCAGCTTCTGCCTCTTTTCGTCGGTCTGAAGGACATATTCCTCAGCCTTTTCAATGATCATCCCCTTTTTCTTCATCACATTCTGCACCCTCCAGTAAAGGGGTGCCACCAGGCGTACATGGAGTGCGTTGGCCATGTCACGGGTGATAGAGACCCCTCCCCTTCCTATAATCACCGCATAGCCGTCACGGGCGATTGAGAGAACCACCTCCTTTATGGCTTTCTTCACCGAGCTGTCGGTCACGAATGAGCCTGAGAACGCCATTATCATCTGGGATATATCTGTCATCCCAAGCCCCTGGTAATAAGTCTCTACGCGCTGGGTGTCTGTTTTCAGTTCATGGGCTGCATGATAAATAATATCCTTGTCAACCCATTTCCACCTGTTTGTATGATACCTGAGATTCATCTGTGCCACCAGTTCGGCGGCCACCTCCCTGCCGTCACATCCGGTCAGACGGGATATAGTTATCACCGGGCCTGCCTGATCAACGGGCTTTCCAAGCATATCAGCCCTGTAGCGGGTGTCGAAATAATCAAATATCTTCTTCACGGCCAAGGCTTTAGGTGTTGCATTAATGCCTGCATTTCTGCCGGAAGGCTGCAGCAACTAATTCTTACAAAATATAGTAAATAATTGGGTAAAAAGCAACCGTAAACCAATAAAAATTGATTTACGGCAGCATTTTAGCAAGTTCAGGCAGGCACTACGGACGATTCCGTCAGAAGCTATGGTGTTCGGTACGACGGATGATCTCGTTCTGAAGGTCTTCACCGAGGTCATTGAAGTAATCGCTGTAGCCTGCAACACGCACAATAAGGTCTCGGTACAGTTCGGGATGTTTCTGTGCGTCACGGAGTGTCTCTGCATTTACCACGTTGAACTGGATATGGTGACCGTCAAGGCTGAAGTAGCTTCTGATGAGAGCAGTCAGTTTCTGATAGCTTCCCTCATCCTCGAAGAACTCGGGTGAGAACTTCTGGTTCAGGAGGGTGCCTCCGGTCCTCAGATGATCTATTTTCGAGGCAGACTTGATCACTGCCGTGGGTCCCTGGCGGTCAACACCCTGGAACGGAGAAATGCCTTCTGACAGCGGTACCCATGCTTTGCGACCGTCAGGCGTTGCACCTGTCACATTGCCAAAATAAACGTGTGAGGTGGTGGGGAGCATGTTGATGCGGTGTATGCCACCCCTTGGTGTCGGCTTTCCGCTGACGGCGTCATGGAAGAACTCAAACACTGTCACAGCCTGCTCATCGGCATAGTCGTCATCATTCCCGTATTTCGGCGTGTTGTATATAATGTCATACTGCATTTCCTCCGCTCCTTCGAAGTTGTTCTTCAGTGCGGTAAGCAATTCACTCCAGGTAAACCGCTTCCTGTCATAGATGTTAAACCTGATGGAGGTGAGGATGTCAGTAATGCTTCCGAGTCCCACACCCTGGATATAGGTGCTGTTGTACCTGGCTCCGCCGGCATTGTAATCTTTGCCGTTGGAAATGCAGTCTTCCAGCAGCAGCGAAAGGAACGGGACCGGCAGGTGAATTGCAAACGTCTTCTCAATGACGTTGTTACCCCTTATCTTGACATCGGCAAAGTAGTTGATCTGCTCCCTGTATGCCTGAAGGAAACTATCGAAGGAAGAGAATGAGGAGGGGTCGCCGGTCTTCGGTCCTACCTGCACGCCTGTACGCGGATCAAAGCCGTTGTTCAGGGTCACCTCGAGGATCTTCACCAGGTTAAAATATCCGGTCAGCCAGTAGCACTCGGTGCCGAAGGCGCCCGTCTCCACGCAGCCTGAGGCTCCGCCGTTGCGGGCATCAACAATGCTTTTACCCTGCCTCAGCAGTTCCTGAATGATAGCCTCTGTATTGAATACTGAAGGCTGCCCGAACCCTGTTTTAATTATATCGAGTGCCTTATGCACGAATGAGTCAGGGTTCTTGCGGCTGACCTGCACCATTGAACTTGGCTGGAGTATCCGCATCTCCTGGATGACATCAAGGATGATATAGGTCATCGGGTTGACCGCATCGGTACCGTCAGGCTTCACTCCTCCGAGGTTTATCAGGCAGAAGTCAGTGTAGGTATTGCTCTCCTGGGCTGTCACTCCCATCTTCGGTGGTGAAGGGTGGTTGTTGAATTTCACCCAGAAGCATCCGAGGAGTTCATAAGCCTCCTCAGGGGTCATTGTTCCGTTTTCAACGCCTTTATTGTAAACAGGCCACAGGTGCTGGTCGAGACGCCCCGGGTTGAATGAGTCCCATGGATTAAGCTCGGTAACCACACCGAGGTGAATGAACCAGTAGTGCTGCAGCATCTCATGGAATGTCTCCGGAGCGTGTGCCGGCACGCGGCGGCATACAGCAGCCATCTTCTGAAGTTCTGAACGTCTGACGGCATCCTTTTCCTCTGAGGCCATTTCCTCGAGCTTTCCGGCATGCCGTTCAGCATACATTATGATTGCATCACAGGCTAAATCCATTGCCCTGAGTTCCTCGGCACGCTCATATGCCTGCGGATCATTACGGAAATCAAGAGCTGCCACAGCAGCAGCAATTTCCTTTTTCAGATCGAGAAAGCCGGTACGGAACATCTTATAGCCCAGTACCGTATGCCCGGGAGCCCTCTGTTCCTGGAACTCGGTGAAGATACCTGCCTTATATGCCGCAAGCCATTCAGGGGTCATTCGTTCCATGATGCGGTCACGGTTGCTCCTCCCCTTCCAGAATGGGATGATCTCCTCGGTGTAGATTTTTCTGACATCGTCACTCACCCTGAAGAAGACCTTCTCGCGGCTGTTGAGAATATCAAGATCCTGAATCGAATGAAGGCTTATCTCAGGGTATGTCGGGGTAGCCTTGGGTGCCGGTCCTCTTTCACCCACTATGAGTTCACCGTCATTGATACAAATGGTTTTGTTCCTGAGCAGGTATTCAAAGGCGCGCGCCCTGAGCAACGGTGCCGAAAGCCCCAGTGCCTCCCGGCTTGAATAAAACCTGGTAATCAGTTGTGCCCGCTCGGCGGTGATTGTTTCTGTTGCGTTAAGGCTCTGTTCCCTGAGCCTCAAAACTCTCTCTGTCATCTTCATTGCAAAGTACTGCTTTTATGCTTTTT
>DAIDJT010000134.1 GCA_027451265.1 Bacteroidales bacterium
CTTGTCAAGTATCACTTCCTGTATATCAGTGAGCTGTATTAGTCCGAACTTGACCCTGAATGACTTGTTGGGAACTGATCCGTTTGTGTCGGATGAGAGCCCTGGAAGGAGGCCCTCTACCTGGTACATCTGGATGTTTCCCATGTACTTAACGGGCAGCTTGCCGTAAAATCCGCACCTGAAAAACTCCTTTATAAGCTCATAGGTCATGACTGAGATAAGGATCGAATCGCTTTCAGAAACACCCTGAATGCGGCTTGCAGTATTTACGGCCCTCCCCTTTATATCATAGGAGACCTTGTTTTTGCCCGAAATGGTGGCCGAAACCGGTCCTGTGTGAATCCCTATTTTCAGGTTCCATATGCGCCGTTCACCGCGTCGCGCTGCTTCAAAATCCCTGAGGAACTGCCTTAGCTCCACTGCTGCCATTACCACCTCGACAGGGTTGGTGATGTTTTTTGCAGGTATTCCTCCCGCACACATGTAGGTATCGCCTATGGTCCTGATCTTCTCAATGTGATATTTTTTGATGATCCTGTCAAACTCGAAGAAGATCTCATCCAGTTCATCCATTACAACAGCCGGATCCATCCCTTCAGTAAGCCCTGAGAATCCCTGGATATCAGCAAACAGGACTGTGACCATGTTGAACTTGAGGCTTTTCTCCTCCCCGGCTACCATGACGCCCTTAAGCTCGTTGTTTTCAACGAGCAGCCTGTATTTCTCGGTGGTCTCGAGAAGCCTCTCCTTCTCCCGCTCAAGCTTCTTTACCTGCTCCTCCAGCTCCTTGTTCTGCCGTACAAGCCTGGCAATCCGCCTGAGAAGCTGATCTTTGGATGCTGATTCCATCTGTGAACACTTAATGTAATATATTTATAATAAACTCATAGGCTTGTCCCAGAGTATGCCATGATAAAACTTTAATGCTCTTCACGATGTCCGGGGCAGAATATCCTGTGACAAAACTTTAATACTTTTGGCATAACCCGCCGGGAATCATCCGATGATGCAACTTCTGTAATTTTGATGCCGGCAGATACACAATGCTGACAAGGACAAAAGCAATACTGCTCCACCATGTGAGATATTCAGACAGCTCTCTGATAGCTCATTTCTATACTCAGGAATACGGCCGTATGTCAGTGATGGTCAAGGGTATATCTTCAAGGCGCGGCAGCGCAAGGTTCAACTACTTCCAGCCACTGAACATATTCAATACCGAACTGTATTTTCATGAAAACAGGGAGCTGCAAAATCTGAAGGAGATGACCCTGGCCTATGTCCCGAAAAGGATCAGCGGTGACATTCACCGGACCACCGTGGCATTGTTCATCAGCGAGTTACTCCATAACGTCATCAGGGAGGAGGATGTGAACAAAATGCTTTTCGATTTCATAGAGACTTCCGTCATCAGCCTGGATGAGATGACATCCGGGGTAAGTAATTTTCACCTGTGGTTTCTTGTTGCATTCACTGACTACGCAGGAATTGGTCCGACAGGAACGGATATGACCGGCTGCTGGTTTGATATGCTCACTGGGCAGTTCACTCCGCTGAGACCAATGCATCCGGATGTTCTCGAGCCGGAGGGTGCAGCAATTCTTAACAGGCTTCTGCATTTGCCTGCCACTGACATAGCCTCTCTCAGCCTGACAGGTGAGGAACGAACCGACCTTCTTGCCCGTCTCCTGAAGTACTACAGCCTGCACCTGCCCGGGATAAGGCAGATAAAGTCGCTGCAGGTGCTGAAGGATATTTTCAGGTGAGCCGGAAACAAACTGTTGAGGACCCGGAAACGACCATAACAGATCCTGAATTGGCCTCCGTAGACCCGGAAACAACCATTAGGGATCCTGAATTGGCCTCAGTAGACCCGGAGGCGACCATAGAGGCCCGGGGGGCCGGCCACAAATGCAACCGGTGCATCCGACAGGGAATTACAGGCTTTAAATTTAACCGTGCAGATCGCCTGTTTTTATGTAATTTCGTGCAAAATTTCATCCGATGCCCGTAATCCCCTCCGTCATAAAATGGATCAACACCAAGCGTCTCTCCCAGATTGATCTCTTCAGGAAATACCCGGCAGAGACCCAGCAGGAGGTTCTGTCGCGGATCATTTCCCTGGCCAGGGATACGGAATGGGGCAGGGAACATGGCTATGGGTCAGTCTCCACGCATGACCAGTTCCGTAGCAACGTGCCGATTCAGTCATACGAGGATATGGTTCCATGGGTGGAGAGGCTGAGGGCCGGCGCAAAGAATGTGCTCTGGCCCGGTGAAGTGAAGTGGTTTGCCAAATCATCAGGCACAACAAGCACAAAAAGCAAGTTCATCCCCATCACCCGCGAATCACTAGAAGATACCCACTACCGCGGAGCAAAGGATTGCCTCGTGCTGTACACCTCACTCAATCCTGAAACAAGAATATTCCTGGGCAAGGGACTTACCCTTGGGGGCAGTCACCAGATAAACAGCTTCAGCAACAACTCTCTGTTCGGCGACCTGTCAGCCATCCTGATTGAGAACGCACCCGCATATGCTGACCTTATACGCACTCCGCCCGCACGCATAGCCCTTATTGAAGACTTTGAGGAAAAAATGAGGATGATCACCGAAAAGACGGTGGATATGAATATCACCAGCCTCTCCGGCGTCCCCTCCTGGTACCTCGTCCTGATCCGCCATATACTGAAAACAACCGGTAAATCCACCCTGCATGAGGTCTGGCCCAACCTGGAGGTCTTCTTTCATGGCGGTGTCAGCTTTGCACCATACCGCGAGCAGTACAGAAAATTGCTGCCGGACCCTAAAATGCATTATATGGAGACATACAATGCATCCGAAGGATTCTTCGCCATCCAGGATGACCTTGAGGAAAGCTCAATGCTCCTTATGCTTGACTACGGTGTTTACTATGAGTTCATCCCTGCTGACGAATTTGGCACCGACAACCCCCGCACCCTGACCATTGGCGAGGTTGAAAAGGGAGTCAACTATGCAATGGTCATCTCAACTGACGGCGGTCTCTGGAGGTATGCCATCGGCGACACAGTAGAATTCACCAGCCTGTTCCCTCACAAGATCAGGATCACCGGCCGTACAAAGCTCTTCATTAATGCCTTCGGCGAAGAGGTGATAATCGACAACGCCGAAAAGGCACTTGAAAAGGCATGCCTGGGCACAAACGCGCACATCAGCGAATATACGGCAGGACCAGTATATATGGGCAATGAAAGCCGCGGAGCACATGAATGGGTGATAGAGTTCGACAGGGATCCGGATGACCTGGAGCATTTCACGGAAATCCTCGATACAACCCTTAAGGCCCTGAACTCCGATTATGAAGCCAAGAGATACAAGAACCTGACCCTGGCCCGGCCCATAGTGAGGGTTGTTCCGAAAGGCACGTTCTACAAATGGTTCAGGGAAAGGGACAGGCTGGGAGGGCAAAACAAGATGCCCCGTCTCTCCAACCACAGGGAGTTCGTTGAGAGTGTTCTGAAAACGGCGGGATTCTGAAATCTTTTTATCAACAGAAGGCTTATCTCCCTCCCTTTTGCATATATTTAAACACGGAATTTAACATTCATTTCTTATGCATATCGCCATAGCAGGCAACATCGGATCAGGCAAGACAACACTGGCCGGGCTGCTTTCAAAACATTACGGCTGGCAGGCTCATTACGAGGATGTTGATGACAACCCATATCTGAATGACTTCTATGAAGACATGCAGAGATGGTCATTCAACCTCCAGATATACTTCCTCAACTCACGCTTCAGCCAGGTACTTGAAATAAAAAAGGCAAAACAAACCATCGTTCAGGACCGCACGATATACGAAGACGCATACATCTTCGCCCCCAACCTGCACGCCATGGGGCTCATGTCAACACGTGACTTCGAAAACTACTTCACCCTCTTCAAACTGATGAGTTCACTCGTGGAGCCGCCTGACCTCCTGCTCTACCTCAGGGCATCTGTTCCCACACTTGTCAACCAGATCCAGAAGCGCGGACGTGAGTACGAAAGCTCAATCAGACTCGATTACCTGAAAAGACTGAATGAACGGTACGAGGCATGGATAGAATCTTACAAACTGGGCAAACTCCTTATACTCGAAGCCGACTATTACGACTTCCCGGAAAATAAGGAACATCTCAGTGAGGTCATCGACAGGATCAATGCCGAGCTGCACGGGCTTTTCTGACACCCGCAATAAAAGAGACGCAAAAACCATCCCCGGGATGGTTTTTTTGCATAATTTTGATTCAGTAAGTGTTGTCAATGTCTCATAAATACAAAATTTAAAGATCATGAAAAGATTTTTAGCTTTCGCTTTTCTTGCTGCTGTCAGCATCTGGTGTGCTGCACAGAACACGTCAGATAAAAGTATCCCGGCAGATCCTGCCTACCGCTTCGGAAAACTTGACAACGGCCTGACCTATTACATCCGCCATAACGCCGAACCCGCAGGCCGTGCCAGCTACTACATAATCCAGAATGTGGGCTCCATCCTTGAAAAGGACAACCAGAACGGCCTTGCCCATTTCCTTGAACATATGGCCTTTAACGGTACAACTCATTTCCCCGGCAAAACCCTGCTTGGCACCCTCGAAAAGCACGGCGTGGCATTCGGGCGAAATATAAATGCCGGCACCAGCTTTGACGAGACAGTTTATAACCTCAGTGATGTGCCGGTTGACAAGCCCGGCCTTATCGATACCTGCCTTATGATACTGGCTGACTGGTCTGATTTTATCACCCTTGATGAAAACGAAATCAACAAGGAACGCGGCGTTATCATTGAAGAATGGCGCTCAAGGCGAAACGCACAATGGCGCATGATGACCCAGATGCTCCCTGTGATGTATGAGGGTTCGATGTATGCCAAAAGAGATATCATAGGCGACACTGCAGTGATCAAAAATTTTGACCCGGAAACACTGAGAACTTTCTACCATGACTGGTATCGCACTGATCTGCAGGCCATAGCCGTGGTGGGCGACTTTAACGTGGATGAGGTGGAAGCAAAAATCAAACAGATCTTCTCTCCCATCCCGGCCATAGAGAACCCTCTGCCCAGGCCGGAGAACCTTCTTACTGCAAAGAAGGGGACAAAATATCTTCTCGTCACTGATCCGGAGGCACCAAGGACAACTGTGGGCCTGATGATCATTGACCGCGAACCGGACAAAAGGGAGAGGAATCTTGACTATATACGTGACGGTTACGTCACCTCGCTCATGAACAGCATGATGAACAACCGTTTCAATGAAATAGTGCAGAAAGGAACGCCTCCTTTTGTCGCAGGAGGATTGAGCTACTCTTCAGACCTTCCAAGGAATTATAATGCCCTGAACCTTGCTGCATATACCAATGAAGGACAGGAGGCCAAAGGATTTGAAGCTGCCTTAACGGAACTGGAACGTGCCCGCCGGCACGGATTTACTCAGGGGGAGCTCAACAGGGCAAGAGCTGAGATGCTCTCCGATTTTGAGAATCTCTATAAGCAGAAAGACAAGATCAGCAATGATGAATGGGCTTCAAAGATCCAGGATCACTTCCTCACCGGAGAACCCATTCCTTCTCTCGATCTCCAGTATGATTTCTACAAGAAAATCCTGCCCGAAATAACCGTGAAAGAGGTGAACTCCAGGCTACAGGAGCTGGTAAAGGATGACAACAGGTTCGTATATATCCAGGGACCTGATGACAGGGAGCACATGACGGAGGCCGAGGCAATGGCTATAATCGAAAAGGTTAAAGCTGCGGACATCAAACCTTACGAAGATATCACCGGAGGCTCAAGTCTTATTTCAGAGGAGCTTAAAGGAGCCGGGGTGGTAAAAACTGTCCCCCTGCCGCAGTTCAGTGCCGTGGAATGGACCCTCTCCAACGGTGCCAGGGTTGTATTCAGACACGCTGAATATGAAAAGGACAATGTAAGCCTCAGCGGCTATGCCTTCGGAGGGGAATCACTGTATCCTGATTCGCTTGTGCCTTCACTGACCCTCTTCCCGCAGATCATCTCAATGTATGGAGCAGGAGAGTTTGACAATGTTGCCCTTGCCAAGATGCTGGCCGGGAAAAAAGCCTCAGTATCCCTTGGTCTCCAGGAGACTATGCAGACTGTGACCGGATCCTCAACACCAAAGGATTTCGAGACCATGATGCAGCTTCTGTATCTCCGCATCGCGCGGCCCAATTACAACAAAGAGGCATATGATGCCATCATGGGACGGTATACCGCTGTGGTCAACATGATGCAGAAAGATCCCAGTAAAATGATGTCTGACAGTCTCTCAATGAACATGACATCGTACCATCCCAGGACATTCCTCCTGACTCCGGAATCGATGAAACTGATCACATATGAAGCAATTAACCATATCTATGAGACAGCCTTCGACGATGCCTCAGGCTTTACTTTCTTTATTACAGGAAATGTTGATGAGGCTGTGGCCCGCGAAATGGCACAGCTTTACATAGGCTCCCTGCCCGCAAAGCATCTGAATGAGACCTACAGGGACCTGAAAATGAACCAGCCTGAGGGAACGGTCAGGAAAGAAATTTCCATTCCTCTCGCTGTTCCCAAGGCAACCGTGGTGATCAGTTATTCGGCAGACGCCAGGTACAATCCTTCCGGCAACCTCACAATGGATGTTCTGAAGGGAATACTAGACCTGGTTTATACCGAAAAGGTTCGTGAGGAACAGGGCGGCACCTACGGGGTCTCCATCAGCGCTACTTCACAGAAGAGGCCCGAAGAGAAGGCCTCGCTGCTGGTCGCCTTTGAATGTGATCCTGAAAGAGCAACAGAGCTTAAAAACATAATCTACAGCGAACTTGATGGCATTTCCAAAAACGGCCCCAGGCAGGTTGACCTGGAAAAGTCAGTGAGCAATATGCTCAAAACCCGCGAGGAGGCTTTACAACACAACAGCTACTGGGCAAACACAGTCCGTACATACTACCTGACAGGGATTGACAACAACGATAACCGCAATTATACCGGCATTCTTAACAAGCTGACCGTCAAGGATGTAAAGAAAGCTGTTAAAAAATTCCTGGCTAAGGCAGATCTGCTCGAACTGGTGTTTGTGCCGGAGAAGAAATAAAATTGCTGATCTCACGGCCTGCCTCTGTGCTGTGGGTTCGCCTGTTGTCTTCCATATCCAGGCAGCGGGCTCCAGGTATGAGGTTTCCAATGGCAGTTCCTTCACCATGACTGTGAAAGCGGTCCTTTGATGCAACAATCACCAGCGCAGGCACGGTTATCT
>DAIDJT010000135.1 GCA_027451265.1 Bacteroidales bacterium
GCCGGAACAACGATGCCGGCAGCCCCCGCTGCGGCAGCTGTGCCAAGAAAACTTCTTCTTGTAATGGGTGGTTTTTTCATGATTGTTATGGTTGGATGTTCAAATATAATGATTTTGTCTGAGGTCTTGGAAATTGCGATTTGCGATTTGCGATTTGCGATGTGGGATGCGGGATCTGGGATTTGCGATTTGCGATGTGCGATTTCCGATCATGAAATTGAATCTTTATTAACGCTGCCGGCCAATGCCTATTGCCTATTTCCTGATTTATAATCCATTACAACCCGGAACCCGACATAAAAACAATCCGAGTACCACCATATGCTCTTGGGCATCTGCGGGTCTGTCTTCAGCCACTCGTCAGTGCGGGTACGGTCACGGGCAGCGCTTCGGACACCGCCGGCACCGTCACGGAATGACCCGCCCCTTATTACATGTTCTGCCGTCTCCTCGTAAGTATCTGAACAGAATTCTGCAACGTTGCCGCTCATGTTCTTCACTCCCCACGGGTTGGCCTTCACCGCTGAAGGTTCCTGCGTCTTTGACGGGCTGTTTCCATGGTAAATCACAAAGGCACTTATCACCGCAGTGTCAGGTTTGCCGCCAAACAGCCCTTTCTTTTCAAACTTTGCCGGGTCACCGGGGAAAAAGTAAGGCGTTGTCGTTCCTGCACGGCATGCATACTCCCACTCCGCCTCCGTCGGCAGTCTGTAGTTCTTCCCCGTCACCTTCGAGAGCCATCTGCAGTAGGTTTCTGCTGCGTGCCAGCTCATAGAAATGGCCGGTCTCTGCCCCATCCCCCAGTTCTGGTCAGGCTTGCCGTATGGAGGCGTTGCACCGCTGATGGCGTCAACGCCTGCCGCCCTGGTCCTTGCCCCTTCAGTATCAGTAGTCCTCCCTTCCGACGCCGTCTGCCTGTAAAACTCCATGTACTCATTCCACGTCACTTCGACCTCTGCAATGAAGAACGAATCAACTGCCGCCTTCCGCAGTTGTTCATCGCTGTCGCGAAGAGGCTCATCCACAGGGCTGCCCATGGTGAATTCGCCACCTGGCACCGCAATCATCCGGAATGAAACACCTGACCCCGGTATCTGCTCGGTAAAATCTTCAAAGGCAGTCAGGGTTGCCGGAACTTCATAGATGGTATCAGGGCCGGCTGCAGTTGATGCAAACCCGGTATTGCTGCCGTGAAGGTAACCCTCGATGTAATGTCCTGAATTGAGATGACAGCTGATGCACTGAAGATCTTCACCCTTTTCAATCATCTGTTTATAATAAAGATGAGCATCCGATCCTTCCCGTGTCAGCTTTGCGGGGAAAAGGTTCTCATGACATTTGATGCAGCTTGAGTTATATACATGTTTTGAAGCCCGCTCCAGAGTTGATGCTGCTTCCCAGTCGAACTCCGTTGAGTCCTTTGTCCAGTAACTCCAGAGATCTCGCATGCCGGTCTTCGCCTTCTCAACAATGTAACCCTCACCTTTCGGTGGAAGATGACACTCTGCACAGCTTACCCGGTAGCCCGACTGTGTTGCGTAGTGAACACCCTGTTTCCAGCTTGTGGTTGCCTGCGGATGGACATGGCATGCTGTGCAGAAATTATTGGTTGAGGTGACTTCGACAGCCTTGCCGAAGCCGGCAAGAATAACAATACCGGCCACAAGGCCGATAAAAAACAGTAACCATCTCTTTCGCTTCACAGGGCAGGAATTAAGGTTGTCAAGATAATAAAAAAGGAAATTTCATCAACTGCCAGGCGCGTATGGCAGAAACCGCCTGTCAGCATTATATCCGCCAATTTGCTATTTTTGGCAAAAAGCAATGAAATGAGACGCATAATACTCACTATACTACTAATCCTGGTCATTATTCCCCTCGGCGCCCATCCCTGGAAACCACGCCATTATGTTATCATCGACAGCGACGGTGGAATTGATGACCTGAAGGCAATATGCATGCTCATGGCCTCGCCGGATGTAAGGATACTTGCAATAACGACATCGGACGGGTTTTACAGGGCACCTGTTGCATATGAAAAAATAAGGAGCCTTGCAGACGGTCTGCATCATGAGGGATTGCCGGTGGCAGGCCCTGGTGAAGCTGTTAAGCTCATTGATAAAATGCTTGCTTCGGAAACCACCACTGTGAAATTCATAGCGCTGGGAAGCCTGGAGACCGCTGCCCTGGCAACAGAGCAATTACCATCCTTCACCGTAAAAGTCAAACAGATTTACTGGAGCAACAGCGGGCTGCCGGGAAAAGACGGAAGCAACTACAAAGCCGATCCTGCGGCCGCAGAAAAGGTGCTGGCAGGGAAACTGCCGGTAACCATTGCCGGAGGAGGAGGTGAAGGTTTCTACAATGATAACCTCCTTGAAGCCATCGGGCAGATCCATTCACCCTATGCCTTGAAGGTGAAAGATCTCATAACCGGGATGCCCGGTCACGGTTTCGCATATACCGCTTTCGATGAACTGGTTCCGTTGCTGCTTCATTACCCTGGCCTGTTCGGCGAAACCGGCCATACAGACAGAATATCATATTGCGTACCTTCTGACATTGCCGGGTTGAGGGAAGCAACACTGAAAATGCTGCGCGGTGAAACCGTTGAGCGGATGCAGACAATAAAAAAAATGCCAGCGGACACATCGTTCTACATGCCTGACGTCCAGCCGTTCGTCACTGATATCCGTAACAGGTACGGAGAGGATGAGTGGGCCTCCGGCGTGATAGCCAATGAGCTCCACCGTCACCTGGGAGTATTTGCAATCATCGGTGTAAAAATGGGCATCAGAGCCCGGGAATATTTCTGTACCGGCGTTGATGAGATGGAGGTGACAACCCACGCCGGGTCAACTCCGCCGCTGAGCTGCATGAATGACGGCATCCAGGTTAGCACCGGCGCCACCCCCGGGCACGGACTGCTGACTGTCAGCCAGGAACAGCCTTTCTTTCCGGCTGCCGAATTCACACATAAGGACAGGACAGTCCGGATCACACTTAAAAAAGAGCTTGCCGAAAGGGTCTCGTCTGAACTGAAAGAGATTAACTTTATATACGGACTCGACAGCGATATATACTGGGAATTGGTCAGAAAGAACTCAATCAAGTACTGGCTGCAGTTTGACAGACATGAAATATTTGATATAGAAGTAATTAAATATACAGAGCAATGAAACCGTCAATTCTTTTCTCTGCTATGGCGGCTGCCTTGCTGCTGGCTTCATGCAGCCAGAAGCAGTCAACTCCTCCAGCCCTGATTCCCCAACCGGTTGAGATGCGGGTTTCCTCCGGCCGGTTCAGGATGGTACCCGGCACAAGTATCTCCTGGTCGGGCAGCCCGGAGGCCGGGGGCGTTGCCGGACAGCTTGCCCTTGCACTGCGCCCTGCAACGGGTTATGAACTGGCTGTGGCGGAAGGTGGTGATGGTAATATATCATTGCTAATTGATACCACGCGGGAATGGAAACCCGAGGAATACCGGCTGACGGTGGAGAGAAAAAAGGTGATACTCACTTCGGGAACCGCCCAAGGGCTTTTCCGGGGAATACAGACGCTCCGGCAACTGTTCCCTCCCCGGATATTTGGCACAAAACCGGCAGAAGATGTGAAATGGACAGCACCCTGCGTCACTGTGACCGATTACCCCCGCTTTTCATGGAGGGGGATGCACCTTGACGTGAGCAGACACTTCTTTGACAAGGAGTTCATAAAGAGGTATATCGACATCCTGGCAATGCACAAAATGAATGTGTTCCACTGGCACCTCACTGATGACCAGGGGTGGCGCATCGAAATAAAGAAATACCCGAAGCTGACTGAGACCGGTGCATGGCGCGTTGACCGTGAAGACAAGCCCTGGGATTCGAGGGAGCAACAGAAACCGGGAGAGAAGGCTACATACGGCGGGTTCTATACACAGGATGAGATCAGGGAGATAGTTGCCTATGCGGCAGAGAGGTTTATTACAGTTGTGCCGGAGATAGAGATGCCTGCTCATGCCGGGGCGGCCCTCGCGGCATACCCTGAGTATTCATGCACCGGGGGACCTTTCACGGTACAACCCGGCGGTGTCTGGCCAATTACTGACATCTATTGCGCAGGGAAGGATGAGACATTCGCATTTCTTGAAGATGTGCTGACAGAAGTAATGGACCTCTTCCCTTCCGGATACATTCATATAGGAGGCGATGAAGCCGATAAAACAGAGTGGAAACGATGCCCCCTCTGCCAGGCAAGAATGCGTACAGAAGGTTTGAAGGATGAAGGTGAACTGCAGAGCTATTTCGTCAAGCGAATTGAACGGTTTATCAATTCGAAAGGGCGCAAACTGATCGGATGGGATGAGATACTGCAGGGTGGCCTGGCTCCCGAAGCCACGGTGATGTCATGGCAGGGCTTCGAGGGAGGCATTGCTGCCGCCCGGTCAGGCCATGAAGCTGTCATGACACCTGTGTCACACTGTTATCTCAGTATTTACCAGGGAGACCCGGCCACCGAACCTGAGTCGTTCCGCGGATTGCTCACACTGAAAAAAGTATATTCTTTTGAACCGGTTCCACCTGAACTAACAGTTGAGGAAGCAAAGCTGATAATCGGCGCCCAGGGCTGCCTGTGGACCGAATATATCACTAACGGTACAACAGCTGAGTATATGGTTCTTCCCAGGCTTTCTGCCCTCTCGGAGGTTGTATGGTCTCCAACTTCAATGCGTAGCTGGGAAGATTTCAACAACCGTCTCCCGAAGATGATGGAGAGGTTTGATGCGGCTGGCATCAATTACTCACGTGGCTCATACCGTGTCGACATGTCTGCCTCCTATGACGAGACAACAGGTAACATAATCCTTGAAATGACTTCTGAACGACCTTCTCCCGAAATAAGATACACCACGGACGGATCCGACCCCCTGCCAGGCTCCGCCGTTTACTCCGGGCCCATGAAGATGACTGAAAAAACTACGATCAAGGCAGCAATTTTTGAGGACAGGAAGATGGTTGGAAGAATAAGTTCAAAAACAATCAACATCAACAGGGCAACGGGGATGGGGATGCATTATAACATACCTTTTTCTGACAGGTACAGGGGTCACGGCAACCGTACCCTTGTAAACGGTATCAGCGGGAGCGGTGATTTCAACGACGGACACTGGCAGGGATTCGAGGGAACTGACATGGATGTGGTCATTGACCTTGGAAAAACGATTTCCGTCACATCGGTTTCATCTTCATACATGGCAGCCACCGGCAGCTGGATCTTCCTGCCCCGCAGCGTTGAATACTCCTGCTCGAATGACAGCAGCAGTTTTACTCCCATGGGCACAGTCAGCACGGAGATTGACCCGGCTGACCAGGGCAACATGATTGAGACATACTTCTCCTCCTTCCCGGCTGTGGAAGCAAGGTACATTCGTGTAGTGGCCAGGGGCCAGATTACATGCCCGCCGTGGCACGCCGGCGCTGGAAGCAAGGCATGGCTCTTCTGCGATGAAATTATTGTTGAATAGCGTCCGGGCAAAATTCTGTCCTGCCTGCAGCCCGGCAGGCATTATCCGATTCGCCAATCGCAAATCGCAATTCCTCCTACTTCCTGAATTCTCCGAACAATCTGGAGCCGTTGTACCATTTGACCACCACACCGTAAAGGAGGGCAGTCCAGAAGGAGAATAATGCGTAAACCAGCGCCGGTTTGACCATCTCGTTGCTCTGTATCAGCGTTCCTCCTACAAGGAGAGCAAGTGTGGTGTTCTGCAAAGCCACCTCCACTCCTATTGTCCATGAGGTCCTCAGTCCTGTTTTTCCGAACATACCCATCGCCATCCCGGCAGCAAAACCGGCAAAATTGATTAACACTGCATATGGCAAAATCTGCCAGAGATCAGTTCTGGTTATGCCTGAACCACCGCTTGATTCATCGGCGAAGGCTATTATTGCGTAAACACCGGCAAAAAGCACAATCATGACCGACCTCACTGGTCTTTGTATTTTGTTGGCTATTTTTTCACGAAAGTACCTGATGACAACTCCGGTCATGGCTGGCAACAATGTGATGAAGAAAATCTGCAGGAATGAGGCAACAAGAGGCAGTTCAAATTGTGAATGCCTTCCCATGAAGACTGTCAGGGCCAGGTTAACAAGCAGGGGAATTGTTGCCAGTGTCAGAAGGCTGTTGACTGCAATCAGTGAAACAGATAAAGCCACATTGCCTCTGAAAAGCACTGTTACGAAACCCGATGTTGTTCCGCCCGGGCAGGCGGCAAGAATTACAAATCCTGCTTTTACAGCCGGGGGAAGATCAGTAAATCCCACTAACAGGAAGGCCATAAGTGGCAGCAGAATCATTTGTGAGATCAGGCCCAGTATGAAAGCCCTGGGTGACCTGTAAATCTGCCTGAGATCATCGAAGTTGATTGACAGGCCCACTCCAAACATGATTGTGGCCAGCACCGCACTGACAAGAAAATCTATGTAGGTCAGGTTCATTCATGTAAAGAAACAGGATTTCAACAACACTGACAACAAATTGTTTACAGCCGCAGGGTAAAGACATCATGCCGTAAGAAACCTGAAATCAGAATCCGCAAACCGGAATCCACGAATCGCTCATCAGAAATCGAACATCGCAAATCGCAAATCGCAATTCGCAATTCGCAATTCGCAATTCGCAAATTTCACTTGTCTCCGGTTGCCGGATCCGCCACCAGCCCCATGAATACGATGGTGCCGGTTGTTGACTCCCTGATGAAATAGAGGAACGGCCTGTTGATGTCTATCACCTCTGGTTCAGGAGGAAGCGATGTACGGGTAAACCCTATCACTGTGGCAGCTGCGGCTTCGGTGCCTTCTTCCTTGTTCTCAATAAATGTCTGGTGCAGCACAAACGAGATGAATACCTCTACATCACTGATCCTGCTGAAGTCTGCAATGCCCGGCTCAAACGCCTGACCCATACCCAGGCTGATCAGATCGTCATTCAACCTGCGCTTGTACTCATACTTGAATTTCGGCATGTAGAGCTCAACCTCAACCGGGCCGTATGACAGGCTTTTCATCCACTCCTCCCATTTTGTGGCATCAAGCCCACTTACAATTTCAGAGGGGGCAATCCCCTCATCAGGAAGAGCCACCACCATCGAGTAGTTACCCTGCCCGTAAGGCAATTCAACCAGTGTAATATTCTCCTGGTGTGACATTGCA